>DCTF01000067.1:395-8598 GCA_002329225.1 Ruminococcaceae bacterium UBA1447 | reverse complement strand
ACAAAAAATCAAGCAGACTCCTGGCAATTATTTTGTCCCTTGTTATTTTGGCCGGCATAGTGCCTATGACAACCTTTTCGGCAGCTGCCGCAAAAAAGATTACCCATGTGGATATTACCGGTGTAACACCGCCTGTAGCGGGTGAATTGCCGACCATAGAGGGAATCGCTACCTCAACCACGGGAGTAACTATCGACTTCGAATTTACTGAGTGGGAAGAAACGTTGGATGATTATCAGTTATGGAAAGATCCGGAAACGCCTTTCGGGGCGGGGGGACAGTACAGCATCATAGTATCTGTTACTCCCCAAAGAGGCTATGCCTTTGCTGATACTATCACTGCGAATGTAGACGGGCAACCTGCAACGGACACTTGGGGCGGCCGTGATTGGCATACGGTATACCTTACTTTTGATCCGCTTCCGGCAGGGCCGGGGCAGTGTGTGGTTTCCTTTAATTCAAACGGCGGTTCAGGATATATGTCAGACAGAGTTGTTGACCAAGGCGCAGCTTTCAGTCTTCCTGAAAACCGTTTCACCCGTCCTGAAGGCTTGGGCTTTAAGGCGTGGGAAGTAAACGGTGAAGAAAAAGCGGTTGACGATGAAATCCAGGTTGATACCGATATGGAAGTAAAGGCCTTATGGCAGCCTGTGACGGAAATTGATAAGGTGAATATTATCGGTGTAGTACCGCCCGTGGCAGGCGAGCCTGCATCTATAGCCGGTATTGATACCGATACCGAGGGTATTGCTGTCGATGAGGTGAAGTGGGTTGAACTGACAAATGACATGCCGTACTTTTTGGAGCCGGATGAGCTGTTTAAACCGGATAAGGAGTATGCGCTTTTCATTACGGTCAGCACTGAACCGGGCTATATTTTTGCAGAGTCGGGCGATGTCACGGTAGAAGGGGATGTTGCAACGTATATTAATGTCTGGCCGGCTGAGGAAGACATGATGATCGTTTTAGGATTTTACGAGTTTCAGGAAGAATTAGAAATGATCAGTCAGGATTTCCTTTGGATTAAAGGTTCCGGCAGAACGGCAAGCTTTACCTCAAATGCGGAGTTTGAGGATTTCATTGAGGTGAAGGTTGACGGTGAAACAGTCGACGAAGCCGATTATGAGGTGAAAGAAGGTTCAACAGAGGTTACTTTTAAACCCGCTTTCCTCGAAACCCTGTATGTCGGTATACATATGGTGGAGATTGTCTCTGAACCCGGCTCGGCTTTCGGCTTATTTTTAGTTCTGGAAAAACCTGAGTTCGAATTTCCTGAATTCCCCGATGATCCGGAAGATCCTGAAGATCCTGATGTCCCGGATGTCGAAGATCCCGACACGGACGAACCCGACACCGATGCCCCTGATGAGGACGATTCGAAGCCCGATACCCCGGATTCCGATACGTCAATCCCTGAAACGGGCAGCGGCAGCATCGCCCCCTGGTTGGGCCTTATGCTGACCTCAGCCGGTGCTTTGATAGTCCTCTCCCGCAAGAAGAAGGAAGAGCAATAAGCTAAACCGGGTTTTACAGGTTAATTAAATGCACAAAAGGGGCCGGAAAAATTTTCCGGCCCCGTACTTGTTTTTATCACAGCGGCAATTTTCCGCTCCGATCAGTTGTTCCTTTTCTTGTTGTAAACACTTCCCTTTTTTGTAATTAAGGGATTTTACCCGATAGGTCGGAACGACAATTATGGTGCTGTTAAAGTTGTCAAAAACTTCTGTACATTAATGATTTTTTATGGTACTATTCACATGAGACAGTGATAAAATATAAAAAGGGGAAAAATGCCTAATCTCAAACTTTTTCGTTTTTAGTTGCTGTACAAAGGTCAAAGCAGACAAATAATATTAAAGTGAAGAGGGAATGTTGTGAATAGAAAAATGAGCAGACTCCCGGCGATTATTATGTCCCTTGTTGTTTTATCCGGCTTGTTGCCGATGCTTTCCTTTTCCGTATCCGCCCAAAAAACGATTAACCATGTGGCCGTTACAGGTGTAACCCCTCCGGTGCTGGGCGCCATGCCGACCACAAAGGGTATTGTTACAACAACTCCGTTTGTATCCATTGACTATTCTTCCGACTCTACACTCTGGATGGAATACAGTAACGGTAAGTGGGCGACAAAAGATACCAAAAAGCCTTTTGAAGCGGGTAAAAATTATCGGATTAAGGTGTTTTTTTCAGCAAAAGGCGACTATACTTTTGCGAATAATACTACTGCCACGGTCAACGGCAACAATGCATCATCTGTTGTAAGCTACGGCCCTTTTTTGGATGTCTATTGGAACTTCCCTCCGCTTGGGCAACAGGTGAAAATGACAAAACAGTCTTCCCCTTGGACGCAAGGCTCAGGTAAAACGGCAAGCTTTACCTCGAATGCGGAGTTTGCGGATTTTACGGAGGTTAAGGTTGACGGGAAAAAAGTCAGCGCCTCTGACTACGAGGTGAAAAACGGTTCAACGACTGTCGCCTTTAAAGCCGATTTTCTTGAAACTCTCGCTGTCGGCCGACATAGGGTGGAAATTGTATCCAAATCCGGCACGGCTGTCGGCAGTCTTGAGATTTTAGCCAAGCCTGCGCCGCCGGAGACCAAACCTGCTACGCCTCAGCCGTCGGAGTCCAAACCCGTTGATACGAAGCCCGCAGTTCCCGGCTCTGAAACTATGACATCCGAAACTCCCGAATCGGAAACTCTCGATGCTACGACCGCCGAAGCCGACACTGATGCGAATGATGACTCGCAAATCGCTGAAGCGGGCGATATCGAAAAAACAACAGAGCAAAAGACGCCCGGCGGTGCTTTGTCCGCGATTAGCATAACAGCCATTTTGGGTATTGCTGCCGTCGTGTTTATTATTATTATCATTTTAGTAGCTGTAACTGTTGTTTTATTGCTTAAAAAGAAGAAATAAACTCGGCGGAATCAAGTAAATTGCAACCTTCTCTATCAAAGGCCGGCAACGCATATTTCAACGTAAACAGGAAAACAAATAAAGTTAAACTGAGGAGGAAAAGTTATGAATAAAAAGTTAAGCAGACTCCCGGCGATTATTATGTCCCTTGTTATTTTATCCGGTATATTGCCGATGCTCTCCGCGTCAATATCCGCCCAATTTGTAACAATACCGCCGAGTATTTTTGAAATTTCCAACATAGAAATTACCGGAGTAACCGAGCCCGTGCTGGGTAAGCTGCCGACTACAAAAGGTATTGCTACAACCTCGCCGGTAAACATTGTCTACAAAGCCGACGGCGGTACATGTTGGATGGAGCGAATAAGCCCGAAGGTTCTTTTCTGGAGTGAGAAAGATCCGACAAAACCTTTTGTGGCAGGGATGGAATACAGTATCAGAGTGGTTGTTTCAAACAAAGAGCCGTTTTATTTCGGAGAAAAATTAACTGCCACTGTAAACGGAAAAAAAGCATCAGATGTTTTAGGCAGTTCCGATGTCAGAAATATCTTTTTGCACTTCTCCCCGCTTTCGGCTGAAATTGTCAATGTGGATATTACCGGTGTAACTCCGCCGGAGGCAGGTAAGCTGCCGACTGTAAAGGGTATTACTACAAAAACACCGGGCGTTACAGTTGACCTTGAGCATACATATTGGCGTGAAGATGTAGATGGCTATTGGAATAAGAAAGATGTTACAAAGCCTTTTGAGCCGGGGAAAAAATACTCTATCAGAATAGTGGTTGATCGTGGCGGCGAATATGTTTTCGCAGACAAATTGACTGCAACGGTGAATGGGAAAACGGCATCAAAGATCGATAAGCAGGGCACTTATTCAAATATATTTTTCGATTTCCCTCCGCTTGCGGAAAAAGTAAAGATGATTAAACAGCCTCCGCCTTGGACCAAAGGTTCCGGCAAAACGGCAAGCTTTACCTCAAGTGCGGAGTTCAAAGATTTCTTGAGCGTCAATGTTGACGGGAAGAAAATCAATGCTTCCAACTATGAGGTGAAAAACGGTTCAACAATTGTTACATTTAAAGCCGCCTTCCTCGAAACTTTCTCCGTCGGCAAACATAAGGTGGAGGTTATCTCTAAACCGGGTACAGCTGTCGGCAACCTTGAAATTCTGTCAAAATCTGCGCCCGTAGATTCTGCGACTGAATCCCCCGATGCAGACACTTCCGCAGCTGACACTACCGAAATTGACGGTTCGCAAACCCCTGAAGCGGACAATGCCGAATCATCATCAGCCCAAACGGAGGACGGCGGCGGTTCCGGCAAAAAGTTCGGCGTAACGGCCGTCTTGGGTATAGCGGTCATATTTATTATTATCCTGCTGGTGATTATAGTTGTTGTTTTGCTGCTCAAAAAAAAGAAATAACACCGACGGATTAAATCGGGTTTTTCAAGTTAAATAAATGTTCAAAAGGGGTCGGAAAAATTTCCGGCCCTTTGCTGAAGATGAAAAAACATTTTGTCATATATATTGCGGAGTTCAGATTTTTCACACTTATGACGCTTATGAAAGGAAAAATAATTGTCTGAATAATGCTATTGCATTTTTATAACTTTGTGTTAGAATGGGTTAGAATTTTATAAGGAGGTATGATTCATGGCGTTTTTTATTGGTGATGATTGCATAGCCTGCGGCTTGTGCGAATCTGAATGCCCGGAAGAAGCTATTTCCGAAGGCGACGGTATCTATGTTATTGATGCGGATCTTTGCTCCGATTGCGGTAACTGTGCCGATGTATGCCCGGTAGAAGCCCCCGCTCCGGCGGAAGAGTAATTTACTCATAAAAAGGGCGCTTGAGTTTTGCTCAGGCGCTTTTTTTGCACCCTGTAAGTTATATCAAGACAGGTCTGTTTAGAAAAATGTTGACATTACCCTCTAAAGGCAATAAAATCTGATTAGTATCATTGGGGGGAGGTCGTCTAAAATGAGTGTTAGTAAAAAGCTTACAATAGCGGGCACTGTCGTTTGTTTGATTTTAGGCGCCGCACTTGTATATAAGCTGCTTCCTCAAACAACAAAAATCAGCACAGCTACCGCAGTTTTGGTCTATAACCGGGGCGAAACAAATATTGCAACCGTACTGACAAATGAAGAAGCGCTGTTGGTACATCATATTTTTGACGGTAAGAGGCTGACCGACGGGGACGGTAGCGGGAATTTTACAAGCGATGTTTCTATCCGTTTCGGTAATCAGATTTTCTGCATATCTTTGGACAGTTACCCGTTGATTAAAATTCACAATAACAACAAAACCTTTACAATAAGTGATAAAGACCGGGAAACTATTGAAGACTTATTTGAGCGTTACGGAGCTCCATTGCCAATTTCTTAGGCGAAGATTTTTCTACAGCGTCCGTTTATCGGGCGCTTTTTTATACTCTGCAAAGAATGTTTGCGCGGGCCGCCGTCCTAAGCTATAATTACGGCATTAGTATTAGTAAGGGAGGGTATAGTTGTGTCTGTAAAAGAAGAATATCTGGGCTCCGGCGTTTATGCCATAGTTTCCGACTTTCACGGTTTCGGCACCGATGCCCTCATGCTGGCGTATTTTGCCGCCCCGAAAACAAAAGACAGAGCCTGTGATCTCGGTTCCGGTTGCGGAATTATCCCTCTCCTTTGGTTCAGAGACAAACGCTGTGCAAAGATAGCTGCCGTGGAATTACAGCCTCAGGCCTGCACTCAGTTAAGGGCGGGGATAGAAATAAGCTCGGCGGAAGATAAAATTCAGGTAATACAAGGTGATTTACGCTCCCTGAAAGGGGTTCTCTCTTTTGGTGAGTGGGATTTGGTAACAATAAACCCGCCCTATAAAGCCCTTGATACCGGCATAAAGAGCCGGGAAAAGGGTGACCTGATTGCCCGCCATGAGGTTAGCTGCACCTTGGAAGAAGCCTGTGCCGCCGCCGCCTCCCTTTTGCGTTTCGGGGGCAGGTTTTGCCTTTGCCAACGGCCGGAAAGGCTAAGCGATATCTTCGCTGCCATGCGGGCGGCGGGTATGGAACCCAAGCGTATGCGTCAGGTTACCCTGTCCCCGGGCAGAGCGCCCTGGCTGGTGCTGGTGGAAGGCAGACGGGGCGGCAAGCCCGGTCTTATTATGGAACCGGAACTGCTTATGCAAAATACCGACGGCAGTAATACCGAAGAAATGCTTGCGGTTTTCGGGGAATACTATGTGAACGACAAACGCCCCGGGGGAGCGGAAAATCCTCCCGTGAAAGGGGAAGGCAATGAGTAAACTTATTGTTGTCGGCACTCCTATCGGCAATTTGGGCGACCTTTCTCCCCGGGCTTTAAAGGCGCTCAATGACTGCGATTTTATTGCTGCGGAAGATACCCGGGTAACGGTAAAAATTCTTAACCGTTTCGGGGTTAAAAAGCCCATGGTCAGCTACTATGAGCACAACCGTTTTGAAAAAGGGGAGCTTATTGCCCAAAGGATTATCGGCGGTGAAGTCTGCGCTCTGGTTACGGATGCCGGTATGCCGGCAGTTTCCGACCCGGGGGAAGACCTTGTGCGCCTTTGCCACGGCATGGGTATAAAAGTGGAGGTTGTTCCCGGCCCCACAGCTCTTACCGCCGCTCTTGCCGTTTCCGGTATGCCGTCCGGCCGTTTTACCTTTGAAGGCTTTTTAACCGTGAACAAAAGAGGACGGCGTGAACATATTGAATCTCTGTTGAATGAGCGCCGCACCATGATTTTTTACGAGGCGCCCCACAAACTGTCCTCAACCCTGAAAGATCTGGCCCGCGCCTTCGGGGAACGGAAGATAGCCATTGTCCGTGAACTTACAAAAATACATGAAGAGGTTATACATACTACCCTTACACAGGCGGCTGAGGATTACAAAGACGGCAGTCTGAAAGGGGAAATAGTTCTTATCATTGAAGGTTTAACCGAAGAGGCGGCTGAAACCTCAACATTGGAAGAAGCCTTCCTCTTGGCAAAAGAACGGGCCGATGCCGGTTTATCACCGGCGGAAGCGGCAAAGTTTGCCGCCCGGAAAACGGGCTTTAAAAAGGGAGATATTTACAAATTACTGACTGATTCATCCGAAAACAGCGGAAAATAACAAAGGAGGCTCCGGTATGACCGTACTCAATGCGTTTATTGAATACTGGTATCTGACCGTAATTTTAGTTGTAGCGATTGTACTGACGGTTTTTGTTTCCGTCAAAGCGGCAAAAGCGGCTAAAAAAAGCAGAAGCAAGCGGGAAAAAATTATTGAGCAGCTTCGCTATGAAAATAAAACAAGGGCGGAGTTTGCAAACCCGACGGCGCAGCAGATTTTATCAGCCGAACCCGAAAAGTTGGTGGACGGCATAGCGCTCAATCTGCAGACCGACCTGGAAAAGCAGGCGGATATGGTGGCCGCTTTTGAAAATCTTTCGGAGCCGCAAAAGTATATTTATGCCCTCTATTATTTCATCACCGACTCGAAAGAAAAGCTCAGCGAGTTCTTTAAAAAGAACGGAAAACCTCTTACAGGCACCGCGAAAGAAGCGGTTGAGTCGGTTTTGGGCTGTAAAGTCTATGACCTTTACATCAAGCAATATCAGGCCTTTGACAGTGAAAATGAAGATGTTTCTCTCATCTGGACGGAAATTGATGCTTCCGACGCCGCATTTGCCGAATTAAGGGCCGAAACCGATTTTTATGAGCTTGCCGCTGCATATATCAAAACTAATTATGTATGCTTTACCGCTGAATGCGAGGAATGTGACTAAACCCGATTGGCATAAAACGGATACGCCAATCCCCCGAAAGCAAGCGGCGTCGGGCTGTATTCTTCAGTATTTCTGCGGCAGGTTTAATCCGGTAAAACCTGCGGTAAAAACCGTTTAAGAACATTTTGTACAAAATCAACCCGATGGCCGAATATATGCATTAAGTTGCCCTTGAAAACAAGCGGCCATTTTGATATAATTCCCGCAGTGTCCTGTACACAAAATTATTTATTTCAGTTTACTTTATAGGAGGTAAAAAAATGGAACTTAAAGGCAGTAAAACCGAAAAGAATTTGATGGAAGCTTTCGCAGGCGAATCCATGGCGCGCAACAAATACACCTATTTTGCANNCGAATCCATGGCGCGCAACAAATATACCTACTATGCGTCAAAGGCGAAGAAAGAGGGTTACGAGCAAATCGCAGCTATCTTTGAAGAAACCGCCGGCAACGAAAAAGAGCACGCCAAGATGTGGTTTAAAGAGCTCAACGGCGGCGCAGTT
>DCTF01000067.1:0-383 GCA_002329225.1 Ruminococcaceae bacterium UBA1447 | reverse complement strand
ACTACGAGTGGACCGAAATGTACAAAAACTTCGCCGCCGAAGCTAAAGAAGAAGGCTTTACAAGAATAGCTGCCCTTTTTGAGTTGGTGGCAAAAATTGAAAACGCCCATGAAGACCGTTACCGTAAGCTTATTGAAAACCTCGAAAACGGCATCGTGTTTGAAAAAACTCAGGAAGTCGTNNTGGATTTGCCGCAACTGCGGACATCTGCATGTGGGCAAGGCCGCTCCCGTCGTCTGCCCCACCTGTGACCATCCTCAGGCATATTTCGAAGTACACAGCGTAAACTACTAATCAAAACATTTAAACTAAACCCGTCCGAATTGAGCGTTCAACTCGGGCGGGTTGATTTTTGTTTTCCGTATTGACGGGTAATACTATTT
>DCTF01000146.1 GCA_002329225.1 Ruminococcaceae bacterium UBA1447 | reverse complement strand
CTGCCATAGAAGAATCAAGAAAGTCAACGGGAAATGTCTTCCTTGATAATTATGTGCTTGATTTTCTTGACGTGCCTGAAACTGTTTCAGAGCGTGATTTACAAAAATCTATTATAAGAAATTTGAAAGATTTTATTCTTGAAATTGGCAAAGATTTTACTTTCATTGGAGAAGAATATCGTATTCAAGTCGGAATAAATGTAAAAACAGCCCAAAACAGCGTTTTATCCACGACTTCTTTTCAGGTGAGGATGTCATAATAAGGCTAAAGGGGCAAAATGCAGTATTCAAAAGGATTTCAGAGCTTCCGCAAAGTGTGAAATTTGAAATGTTAAGGGTGATAACTGTCTTTAAACCTCGAAAAATTACTGGGAATAAACGGACAGCCAATGATAACTTGTAAAAGAAAAAACGGCAAAAATAGTTGACAAACCGATTTTTGCTGTTAAAATAGTCCTAAAGTTTAATATTGATTACCCGAAAGACCGTGAAGGAAGAAAGACACAGCGAAACTAAGCCTTTCGCCCGGCGAGCTTCAGAGAACCGGTGTTTGGTGCAAACCGGTGCCGCAAAATGTGTGCATAACTCACTCCGGAGTCGCCTGCCTGAGTTATTTAGGGCAGGACGCAAGACAGCGTTAACAGTCAGGGCCTTGTTGGAGGCCTGTGAGGGCGGCTTTGCCGCTGAATTAGGGTGGTACCGCGAGGAGTAAATCCGCGCCCCTTTGCCGAAATATAGGCATAGGGGCGTTTTTATTTTTGGAGGAGATGTTCTTATGAAAAAAGGTTGTGAAAAGTACATTCCGTTTGAGCCTGTTGAGCTGAAGAACCGACAATGGCCGAACAACAAAATCGAAAAGCACCCTATCTGGTGCAGTGTGGATCTCAGGGACGGGAATCAGGCTCTGATTGACCCGATGAATCTTGAAGAAAAACTTGAGATGTTTAAGCTGCTCTGTGATATTTGTATAAAGGAGATTGAGGTGGGCTTCCCCTCCGCTTCCGAAACGGAGTATGAAATTCTGCGTGAGCTGATTGAGGGCGGCCATATACCCGACGATGTCACCATTCAGGTGTTGGTCCAGGCAAGGGAACATCTGATAAAAAGAACGTTCGAGGCCATTGACGGGGCGAAAAATGTTATTGTCCATTTTTATAATTCCACCTCCAAACTGCAGCGCAAAGTTGTTTTCAGGCAGGATATGGAGGGGGTAAAGAAAATTGCCATAGAAGGAGCAAAGCTTATTAAGGCGCTCGGGGATGAGGCGGCGGCAAAAACCGACTGCAACATCCGCTATGAGTATTCCCCGGAAAGCTTTATGGGTACGGAAATGGACTATGCGGTGGATGTTTGTCACGGCGTAATGGAAGTGCTCGGCTCAAGTAAAGAGGATAAGATTATACTTAACCTGCCCACCACGGTGGAAAGCAGCCCCCCCAACTGGTTTGCCGACCAGATTGAGTATTTTTGCTCCAAACTTCCCAACAGAGAAGCCGCCATTATAAGCCTGCACCCCCATAACGACAGGGGAACGGCGGTGGCTACCGCCGAATTGGGCTTGCTTGCGGGGGCAGACAGAGTTGAGGGTACGCTTTTCGGCAACGGAGAAAGAACGGGGAATCTGGACATTATCACTCTTGCTTTGAATATGTACACTCAGGCCATAGACCCGGGTCTGGATTTCAGCGAGATAAATCGGATAAAGGAAATTTATGAGCGTACAACGGATATGATTGTGCCCGTTCGTCACCCATATGCGGGCGAACTGGTATTTACCGCCTTTTCCGGCTCCCACCAGGACGCTATCAACAAAGGGGAAACCTATATGAAAAACAGCGGCACCGAGTATTGGGAGGTACCTTATCTTCCCATCGACCCGGCGGATATCGGCAGAGCATATGAGCCGATTATCAGGATAAACAGCCAGTCCGGTAAGGGCGGTGTAGCCTTTATAATGAGTAATGTTTTCGGTTATGACCTCCCGAAGGCCATGCATCCCGATTTTGCAAGGGTGGTCAAGGAGTACAGCGACAAGGTGGGCCGGGAAGTCCGGGCGGACGAAGTTATGGACTTGTTTAAGAGTGAATATATTGATAACGGTGAACCCTATAAACTCACAGCCAACAAGTTCTATGATGAGGGCGAAAACGGCGAAGAATGTCCGAGGGCCCGCTTTGAGGGCAAGCTTAAGTGTAACGGCAACGAGCCTGTGGATATAACGGGCAGAGGTAACGGCCCGATTGACGCTTTCTTCCAGGCTCTTTCCACGGTGGGGATAAGCGGCTACAAGTTTGTTAATTATGCGGAACACGCCATTTCGGTGGGTTCGGACGCAAAGGCCGTTTCATATATACAGTTGGAGACCCCCGAGGGTGAGACCGTTTTCGGCGTGGGTATCTCCCACAACATTAACTATGCTTCAATACGGGGTATACTCTGTGCAATAAACCGCTCATTAAAAAAGTAAGCGCTCTTGCCCCCAAAGACGGTTTTTGATAAAATACCGTAAACTGAAAAATAAATATATGAGGAGTTATTGATGAAAACTTATAACATTACCGTAATCAAGGGCGACGGAATCGGCCCGGAAATTACCGACGAGGCCCTTAAAGTCCTTGATGCAGCCGGGGAAAAATTCGGCTTTAAAACCCGTTATAATTTTCAACTCATGGGCGGCTGTGCCATTGACGAAACGGGAGTACCTCTGCCGGAAGCAACTTTGGAATCCTGCAAAAAAGCCGACAGTGTTTTATTGGGTGCCGTAGGCGGCGAAAAGTGGGAAACTTTGCCC
>DCTF01000061.1 GCA_002329225.1 Ruminococcaceae bacterium UBA1447 | reverse complement strand
GCTTGGCAGGGTTAAAAATCTCCGGAGACTCATAACCCGAACCCCATTCGGAGCCGGTGAAAGTGTTCATGCCGAAATGAATAAAGGCATAAAACTCAAGTTCCTGCCACTTTAATTGCCTTTCGGTGGGTACAACTTTTGACGCTTTTTCTATAATATTTTCCCTCTTTTTTGTTTGCATACAGTCTTTTCCTCCATGTGAGGCGCTTAAAGCGCCGGACAGCTATAAAGATACCACATTTCAGCGGTCATGTAAACCGTACAGGTCCTTTACAGTGAGCGGCGGAACATATATTTTTTGGCAAAAATACTGCACAAAAAGCCAAAAAACACTCAACTCACAATCGGAACTGTGATATACTGAATGCGTCTAAGTTTTTGTCATTTCCAGAGAGGGGAGCGGTAATATGCTTCATCTGATTCTCGGCAGAGCGGGCAGCGGTAAAACAACCCGGGTTCATCAGTTGTTGGAGCAGCGTGTATCTCAGGGTGAACTTGGGGCTATTCTTCTTGTGCCCGAACAGTACTCTTTTTATTCGGAACGGGCAATGCTGGAACGCTTAGGCCCCCGGGATGCGTTGAAAGTCGAAGTGCTCAGCTTTACACGGCTGGCCCATGTCGTCTTTAAACAATACGGCGGGAAATCCGTATCGGTCTTGGATGACTCCGCCCGTGCGCTTTTAATGAGCCTTGCTTTGGAAAGCGTGGGCGAAAAACTCACCCTCTACGGCCGCCACAAATACAGCACCGCCGTTATAAAAGAATTGCTGGAACTCGGCACCCGTTTTAAACGCAATACCGTCACAACGGAAAATCTTTTTGAAATTTCCTCCTCCATGGATGACGGCCTTTTAAAACAAAAAATCAGCGATTTGGCGCTTATATTTTCCGCCTACCGGGCATTGACCGAACAGGGGATGATTGACGGAGAAGATGAGCTGACCCAACTTTATGATACCCTGCTCAGTGAAGATTTCTTTAATGGCAAAACTGTGGCGGTTGATGCGTTCACCGGCTTTACCGGGCAGGAATTTAAGGTGATGGAGTGCATTATATCCCAAGCGAAAGATACTTATGTCACCCTTTGTATGGACAGTATTTACAGTTCGGATGATAAAGACGATACGGGAGTTTTCAGCAATATCAGGCGCACCGCCGGTAAACTTATTGATATTGCAAAAAAACAGGGCGTCAGTGTTGCAGTGCCGGAATTACTTGAAGGAACGGTTCAGTTTACGGGCGAAGCCCAAAAAGCCCTTGCCGCAATAGAGGCGGGCCTTTATGAACCCAACCCCGAGGTATATGAAGAATCTACTGCCTCAGTGGTTATTGCCGCTGCCGAGGATATAGTAAAAGAGTGCGAGTTTGTTGCCGCCAATGTCAAAAAACTATTAAGAGAAAAATCCTGGCGCTGTAAAGAGATTGCGATTATTGCCCGTACTGCCGGGGACTATGAACCGCATCTTAAAACCGCTTTGAAAAAATGCGGCGTACCCGTTTTTATCGACAGCAGGCAGCCCCTTATCAATCAGCCTCTTATAACTCTTGTCCGCTCCGCTATTGAAATTGCCGCTTACGGCTTCAGTGCGGACGCGTTTCTCCGCTGTCTTAAAACCGGACTTGCCGGCCTTTCCCTTGAAGAAGTTTCACTGACGGAAAACTATATTTTGCTCTGGAATATCAGCGGCGAAAGGTTTTTAAATGAGTGGCGGCAGCATCCCGGCGGTTTTGCGGGGCAGTTTGAAGAAGGGGATGTTGAGCTGCTTAACAGAATAAACAAAATCAGGCAGCGGGCGGTGGAGCCCTTACAAGAACTCAGGGACAAACTTAAACGCTCGGACGGACTTACCGCCGCCTCGGCGATTTGGGAATATTTAAAAAGTATAAAAGCCGGCGAGAATCTGAAAGAATTGGCGATTAAACTTGATAATCAGGGAGAAAGCGTTCTGGCCTTGGAACAGGAGCGAATTTGGGACGAACTTATTGAGGCGCTGGATATAATAGCCCTTACCCTTAAAGATACACCGCTTGAAGCGGAGCGCCTTTTCAGTCTGTTTGACTTGATTATGTCAACCAGAACCTTGGGCAGTATTCCTCAGGGCTTGGACGAAATAACCATCGGCAGCGCCGACAGAATCAGAACCGCATCCCCAAGGGCGGTGTTTGTTGTAGGTGCAAATGAGGGCGTCTTCCCCCGTGACCCGATTTCTCCGGGGATTTTAACCGATCACGATTGGAACTCCCTTATTGAACTCGGCCTGCCTTTGGAAGAGCAGAGGGAGTATCAGGTATTAAGTGAACGATTTATCACCTACACCGCCCTTTGCGGCGCTTCCGAAAAGCTTTTTATTTCATACTCCCGCAAAAACCTTTCCGGCGGCGCCCTTATTCCGTCTGAGATTGTAACTCAGGTTCAGCGCATAGTACCCAACTGCACAAAAAAGGATACCGTGGATGTGCCGGTCATGGATTATATAGAAGGGGAACAGCCTGCATTTGAACTGACCGCTAAACTCCGGCAAAAAAATGATGAGCTGTATTCCTCACTGCGAGCTTATTTTGAAACTCTGCCCCAATATGGCGGGAAATTGGCCGCCTTGGACAGAATGGCGGAGCGGAGTCCTTTTGAAATAAAAGAGAAAGAAACGGCGGAAAAACTTTTCGGCAAAAAAATGTCCCTTTCCGCCTCCCGTGTGGAACAATATTACAAATGCCCCTT
This sequence comes from Ruminococcaceae bacterium UBA1447, assembly GCA_002329225.1. GTDB lineage: Bacteria > Bacillota > Clostridia > Oscillospirales > Acutalibacteraceae > UBA1447. Next base: position 889 of record DCTF01000061.1, on the reverse strand, counting down.
TGCCTACTTTTGCAAATACGGCCTGAGAGCCGAACCCCGCAAAATTGCCCAACTTGACCCCCTGCAAAGGGGTAATGTGGTTCACTTTGTTTTGGAAAAGCTCTTTTTCGAATATCCGGTTGATAAAATTCTTGCCTTCACAAGGGATGACAGGCTATCGGCTATAAAAGGGCTTCTCCGTGAATTTGTGGAAGAATACATGGGCGGTCTGGATGATAAGGAAAAACGCTTTGAATATCTTTACCTTCGCCTTGCCGATGTTTTGGATGAGGTTGTTGACAGACTTATACAGGAACTGAGTGCCGGCAAATTTGAACCTGTGGAGTACGAATTGAAAATCGGTTCGGAAGAGGGGATTGCCCCCTATGAGGTTCAGGATAAAAACGGGCTGACCTTGGAGATTCGCGGCAGTATAGACAGGGTTGACCGCCTGACCTTAGGCGATAAAAACTATATACGCATTCTTGACTACAAGTCCTCAGGCAAAGCCTTTAACCTGTTTGAGGTTTTGGAAGGCCTGAACATGCAAATGCTGTTGTATCTTTTCGCAGTCTGGAAAAACGGTCAGCCTCTGTTCGGTCATGTGGTTCCCGCCGGTGTGCTTTTTGTTCCGGTAAAAATATCCTCCGTTACGGATTTGGACAGGAACGCTACCGCCGAACAGATAGAAGAAAAAAAGTTTAAGCTGGGCGCCATGACGGGTATGGTTCTTGCGGATAAGGATGTCATTTTGGGTATGGACTCAAGGGGAACGGGCATATTTATTCCTGCCAAAATCAAAAACGGGGAACCGACCGGCGTATTGATAACCTTGCCGGAACTTGAAAAGCTCAAAGAAAAAGCCGATAAACTTCTCCTGAATATGGCGCAGAAACTCTGCAACGGTAAA
>DCTF01000104.1:9601-9804 GCA_002329225.1 Ruminococcaceae bacterium UBA1447 | reverse complement strand
TCAGATTATTTCAATTCAAGACGTTTCTGTCAAGTTTTAATCAACTCATATCTGAGGGTTTTAAGCTCCCGAACAAGGTCAGACTCGTCTTCAATTCCTTTTTCAAAAACTACTCCGCCCCGTCCCAAATGCTCAATGGAATGAAAATCGGAACCTGAGATTTTATTGAGCTTGTATCTGTCCGCCCAAAGCTCGGCAAAGGC
>DCTF01000104.1:450-9579 GCA_002329225.1 Ruminococcaceae bacterium UBA1447 | reverse complement strand
AAAGCTTTTTCGGGTCCGTTACCGTCATACCGTTGCGGAAAGGGTGAGCCTGATAGATTAAAGCGTTTTCGGGCATAATTTTTAAAAAGCTGTCAAGATTCAGGGTGTTGAGCAACGGAGATTCATAAAGGAACTCCTGAGAAACGCCGTAAACCAGATAGTCGTTAATCTCCCCGTCAAAGCGGAGTTNNGTATCTTTATCCCCAATTCGTCACCCGCCGCCCTGGCGTTTCGGTACCCCTTTAAATAGTGGTCAATAATTCCCTTGTGCCCGCAACCCGTCAATTCATCTTTGTACCATTCCAAAGATAAATCAAAATAGTGGTTTGTAATCACAAGCCCGTCATAGCCGATTTCTTTATACGCCTTAACTATCTCCGGCGCCGGCATATTTACGCAAATATCGTTTTCAGCCGTATGTGTGTGCAACTCAAATGNNTAATGTTGCGGATTTTATCATCTTTTTACTGATGTAAAACCTTAAAATCCTGCAAGCCTCTATAAGTTTTCTTTTATTATCTCATCAAGTTTTGAATAATTGTCCGCCTGCTGTAAAAGTTGTTTCGCCTTAAAATATGGTTTTGTTGCCTGCATATAGTGGGAATTTTCATCTATTGCTTCTTTTATTTTTCGGTCAAGCGTTTTGCGTCTTATATTGATTGAACGGATTTGGGTTTTATATTTTTCCGCCGCATTCCTATTATTTGAGTCGTTTGCTTCTTTCAGGTTTTTATATGCGTTTTCAAGCTCAGCAATTATCCGGTTTTCCTCTTCATATAAGGGGGCAAAAGCATCATCAGTTTGTTCCCGGACACCGTTCGGGAAGTATTTTTCCATTGCTTCCCGTGCGGAAAGAATCATCCTTGCGTAAGAAATTCTGAATTTGCGGATTTCTTTTTCTTCTTCCGTATTCCGAGGCATGGATTTGGCCGCTTTTAATACGGATGTATCCGCATTTACAATGCCGTCAAAACCGCTCGCGTAAACATCTCCGGCATATTTAACCTGTTGTTTGCCTGCCGGAGTATCGTATTTGCCGATTTCATGCATGACAATTTTTGCTATCTCAATGTTTTCATTTTCTTCCCGAATTTTCCGTTTAACGATTCTGTCCGCATTTCCGTCAACCGCAGTCGGCATTCTGTCCGCACTGTTGCGCGCATCATCGATTATTTCCGCAACTTCGGCAAGGCTATCCCTGCTTATAACTCCGTTGTTGTAATCCTCCAGCAGGGCTCTGATTTTTAATATATTGACCAAGCCTTTTTGCTTGCTTTCCGTCATGTCATAGAAAAAGAAGGGAATAACATTCATTATTGCGCCGACAACCGATGCGCCGATAAGAATGGCTATGACATTATAGAAAACACTTTCGTTGTAAAGCACATGATAAATATTAACACCCTCGGCACTGAGGTCAACGCCCAATTCAAGGGCTTTGGCTTCACTTATCCCGCCGAGCTTGTACAAGTACGGCTGCACACTGCTTGTTAAAAGCATGATAACCGTACCGATTAAACCGACAGTTGAAAACATGCCGTCTATTCTTTCGCCGCTTACATATTGCTGATAGTCCCGCACATCTCCGTTTATGCACGGACTTACTATGTGAGCAACCGCACAGACCGCCCCGTTCATAAACAGACATACCAGCAAAAACCAAACCATAAACTGCGGGTCAATATATTTGATTACCGGATACATCGCTCCGATAAAAATAATATTCATTAAGTTGGTTGACACTAAAAGTTTTTTCTTGCCGAAACGCTTAATTAAAGCCGGAGCAAAGAGCATACCCCAAAAAGAAGCATTGCCGTAAACAGCAGTTATGAATGAATATACTCCTGCCGAGCATACATTCTGATAATTATAAAGCCACTGTAATATGCAGGCATATGAGGTTTCAAGGAAGCCGAGCCAGCCGGCAAAAGAAATAACCCAGAAGTACCTGTTCTTTGCGACCTCACGCAAAGCGTCCATAAATTTAACCTTAACTATGTGCGTTCTTGCCTGTACGATTCTTTCAGTAGTGTTTACATAGATTAACATGCTCAAAATAAAACCGAGTACAATAAGCGGAGTATAGAGGTAACGGTAAACTATGAGTTTATCGAGAGTATTCTGTCCCGTAATCATTTTTGCACCGAGGGGAATTACTATGTTTATAAACGACGGTGCAAAAGAGTCGGTAAGGGCTTTAACTGCCGAAACATTGGCTCTTTCCTGAGTGTTGGGTGAGAGAACGACTATATAGTTGGTGTAAACATCGTCGTTGTAGAATTTATAGAAAAACTGGAACCCTATATTGCACAGAAGTATCACCGTACTCTTACCGAAGTCGTTCATCAACTCATAGGGAGCCCAGAGAAAGATAATTGCCAACACGGATGTCGGTAGCCCCATATAGACCAAATAGGGTCTGTATTTACCCTTTTTGCTTCTCGTGTTATCAATCATATACGCCCGCAACCCGGTAAGGGGGAAACCGGCTAAAACACTGATAACATAAAGAACATAAATGGTATCCTGGTCAAGACCTATAACATTGCCTATAAGAAAGTTGCCTGTGGAAAGTATCATGGCGCTGACGCAGCTTATAATAAACTTGGCACCCATACCCCCAAAGGCAAGGCTGACAATCTCTTTGTAGTTCATATAGTTGCCCTGCGGGGGTTCTTTCCAATACAACTTGAAATTCGATACCAGGTTGTTGGCTTTTGCAGTTACCTTCATCATTTTCACCCGTTAAACTCTTCAACTCTTCCGCCGTTTTCCCTTGACCTGTCCGCAAGATAAACGCACAAATGGCCTGCAACGGAATCATAAATGGAGGTGCAGGCAAGGGAAGGCTCCTCACCGCGGACAAATCTGACAAAATCCTCCACAAGCCTTCTGTCCCCGCCCCCGTGACCGCTGTGCACATTTTCCTCCGTAAGATCAACAACCTCAACATCGCATTCCCCGTTGTGTGCATGGGGGGACGGGTTAATTTTAAGGACAGTAAACTTTGCATCCTCAAAGGTGCCGTAAATTTCACCCTTGGTACCGACGATATGTATCTTACGCCTTGATTTTGAAGAACCGCCCGCCATATTGTGAGTACCGGTTGCCCCGCTTTTAAAGCGGACAAGTACACTTTGATGGTCAACAACATTGTTGTCGCATTTGTAAATGCATCTTGCGTAGGGGGAATCGGACTTCATAAGATCTATTTTATCCTCAATCGTGGGGTTATCAATATGCTCAAGGGCATCCCATACATAAAAACTCCACCTGTCGGGATGGTCTATATAAAGGCGTTTTGCGGAATACACGCAGGTGTCAACAAGGGGGCAATCTTTCATGCAAATCGTGCCTGCGCCCTCGGGCGCATTTTCAGCTTTAAACTGAAATGTACTTCCGAAAGAGCTGACTTTCTCCGGTTCGGTATCGCTCATCATCCACATCATAAGGTCAAGGTCGTGGCAGCATTTTGCAAGCAGCATGGAGGTGTGGCATCTGTCGCTGTTTGCCCATTTACCTCTTACATAGGAGGTTGAAAGATGATGATAAGAAACAAACTCGTTAGTTTGAATGTTTATTATGTCGCCGATTTCGCCTTTAACAATTCTTTCTTTAATGCTGTAATAAAAGGGAGTATATCTGAGAACATGGCAAATCATCACCTTTGAGCCGTTTTCCTTAGCAACGTTAACAAGATAGCGCATATCTTCTTCATTCAAAGCAAAAGGCTTTTCAAGGAGCATATCATACCCTTTTTGCAAAAGAGGAACAGAGATTTCAACATGCTGTTCNNATCTGCCAACCTGCCTTTTTCCGCAAGGGCTTTAGCGGAGTCAAAGCACATATCCTCGGAAAAACCGAAGTATTCCATAGTCTTTTGACGGCGAACGGGATTCGGGTCCGCAACACCTACAATTTCAAGCAACTCGGGGTTGGTTTTTGCAAGTTCACTGTAAAAAAGAGCCCTGTGACCCGCTCCCACAATTATAGCGGTTACCGCTTTTTTGCTCATAATGCTCTCCATTTCTTCTGCCGTAAGTAGACAGTAAAACATTAACGAAACTACTGACAAGATTTTTTTATGCTATAAATTATCATTGCGGATTTGCTAAAACGTTACATATGCTACTACAAAAGCTGCGGCAAATCAAATATAATCAATTATCAATTATTTTTTCAAACAACTGCCCGTTTTCGGTTGACTATATTTTTGCCCTGTGTTAGGATACCAAAGGATTTTCAAATAAAATAAAATGCCGGGTAAGGAGCTGTGTTTTATGGTTAAACTCGGGGTAAACAGTGTGCTTTTCAAGGCCTTCAGCTTTAGGGAGGCGGCCGAAGCGATTAAGAACTGCGGCTATGACGGGATCGAAATCTCGGCCATTGAAGGAATGTGCGAACACCTTGATTTGAGCAGGTGGAGAGAACAAAAAGAGGAATTAATTTCCATTTCCGACTCTCTCAACCTGCCTTTTTTGTCCACGGAGGTAGCCTCCAGGGACAGACAAAGGTTGCTGACCGCCTTTGAGGCCGGTGCCGAAATCGGAATTCCGGTGATAAACATCGGTTCCGGCGGAAAAAAGGACGATGAGGACAGTTTTAAAGAGGCAATGGAAGCGATTGCCCTTTCCGCCGCCGACGCTCTCAGTTTTGGTGTAACCCTTTGCGTAAAAGCCCACGTGGGGGCGGCGGTGCATGATACCGAAACCACCCTGCGCATGGTTAAAGAAGTAAACTGTGAAGGGCTCGGCGTGGATATGGATCCCAGTCATATTTACCGCGCCGGAGAAAACCCGGCGGAAGAGCTGCCTAAAGTTTTTTCCGCAATAAAACATATACACATACGCGACTGCCTCGGCAGAGGCCCCAGCCCCGGCGAGCCCGCAATGCAGGCCTGCGGCAGAGGGGATATTGACCTCTTCGGCTATTTTGAGGCAATGGTGAAAGCGGACTATGACGGGCCTGTCTGCCTTGAGGTAATCGGGCCTGAGCAGAACATGGCCCAAGGCTGCACCATTGCGGCGGAAAGTTACGGCTATATGAATGCTATACTTAAAAGACTTGGCGCCAGATAGTTTTTAAAAATAAATGTAAAAATTGAAGGAAGGTGCAACCCTATGGCAAAAAAACCTAATATTCTGTTCTTCGGAATCGACAGTCTTCGCAGCGACCGCATGAGCCTTTACGGCTATGAGCGCCTGACAACCCCGCACATTGACAAGTATATCGATGAAGGCGGCATTGTTTTTGAAAACATGTTCAGCCCCTCCATACCCACCACACCGGGCTATGCCTCAATGTTCACGGGTATGGATTGTTTCAGCACCGACTGCGTGGCTCTGCGCCACAAAGGCCCTCTGATCGACTCAATCAAGACTCTACCGGAAGTTCTTAACGAAAACGGCTACACCACCACCTGTATCGGCTTTCAGCGCAACGCCTCCTCAAGAGGTTTTGAAAAATATATTGAATACGAAGATTGGGCGCCGGATAAGGCTGAAAGTATGAACAAAGCGGCTATACCTAAACTCAGAAGGCTTGCCGCCCAGGATAAGCCCTGGCTGCTTTTTATGCGCCATATGGACCCCCACTCACCCTACTACACAAAACCGCCCTTTGACCGGCTGTTTTACACCGGAGATGAGTTTGACAAGAACAATACATCGCTGGATGCCTTGTATGAGTTTAAGCCTTTCAGGGACTATTTTTTAAGCTGGTTCCCGGAAGGCTGCACCGATGCCGAATACATTGCGGCGCAGTATGACAGCAGTGTTGCCTACATGGATATGTGCATAAATCAGATTCTGGAAACACTGAAAGATGTCGGTGCGGAAGATGATACAATCGTGATATTCACCTCCGACCACGGGGAAACCCTTGACGAGCATGACTGCTATTTTGACCACCATTCCCTTTATGACAATGTGCTCAATGTGCCCCTTGCTATCCGTTACAACAAGTTCCCCTATGTGGGCAGGGCAAGCGATATCTGCCAGCTTAAAGATGTTATGCCCACTCTGCTTTCCCTCTGCGGCATAGACTCGGGCATTAATTTTGACGGCCGTGATTTGACAAAGGTTTTCACCGCGGAAGAAGGCATTAAGCAGGAAAGCGANNAGTTTTACATTACGGAAGCCACCTGGATGAGAAAACACGGTTGGCGCACCCCGGAATGGAAGTTGATTGTGGCTTTGGAACCGGACTTCCACTTTAAACCGCCGGTGGAGCTTTATAATCTGATTGATGACCCGAAAGAAAACAACAACCTGGCGGACAAGGAGCCCGAGGTAGTCAAGTTCCTTACCGCGCGTATGGAAGCCCATATTAAAAAGAGAGAAGCCGAAACGGGCAGAAAAAATCCGATGGAAACGAACTTGAATTGGAACGGCTTCGGGCGGCCTTTTAANNGACAACCTGCACATCGGCGACCCCGGTGCCGCCAAGCGCTTACAGGCCAAGCCCGGCGGTACGGACAAGAAATAGATTAAACCCGGAGGCGGAAAATGCAAAGAGTTTGTGTTATAGGCATGGGGCCGATAGGCAACAACCACGCCAGAGCCTATACCCAAAGTAAAAAAGCTCAGCTCGTTGGAGTATGCGACATAAGGGAAGACCGGGCAAAAGCCGCCGGAGAAACTTACGGAGTGCCCTGCTTTCCAAGTGCGCCGGAGATGCTTGCGGCGCTTAAACCCGATATCTGCTCAGTGGCCACCGGCGGTTATGAGTACTCAAGCGACCACTACGAGCCCACAATGCAGGCATTTGAGGCAGGCTGCCATGTTTTAGGTGAAAAGCCTATTTCCAACGACCTCAAGCAGGGGCAGGAGATGGTTGACACCGCAAAAAGACTGAACCTTTGCTACGGCATTGACCTCAACCACCGTTTCACTCCGGCCGCAAAGCAGGCAAAAAAATGGATGGATGAGGGCAAAATAGGCGAACTTCTTTTTTGCAACATGGCTTTGTGGATAGGCAGATACAGCGGAATTGATTCCCTTTATTATCACTTAAAGTGCCTGAATCCCCACAGTGTAAATATTATGCAGCACTTTTGCGGCCCTGTTGAAAAGGTTTCCGCCTTTGCTCTTAAAGCCTCCGGAAGAGATGTGTATTCCACCGCAAGCATCAATATGCAGTTCAGCTGCGGAGCGGTCGGCCACCTTACAAGTTCTTACGATATCAAGAGGGGGCACCCGATGGAGCGCTGTGAAGTTGCCGGAGTTGACGGCCGCTTTATTTTTGAGGATATGTGGCGGGAGGCTGTTCTTTACCCGGCGGACTCTTGGGTTAAAGAAGTTTATACCAACCCCGTTTTCGGCGGATTTGAAGGTTTTTATGATACCTTCCGTGACCGCATACACAGTTTTGTTGACCAGGTCGATGCAAAAACACCGTCGGAAGAAATCGACGGCAGCGGACTTGAGGGGCTGGAAGCCTCACGTGTTATTCATGCGGCTATCCGTTCAATCAAAGAAAACGGCGCCGTTATAAAGGTTTCGGATATAACTGAATAAATCAGTGATTTGAAAGGAAGGATATTATGGCAAACTCACCTTTAAAAGTGGCCGTAGTGGGCATGGGAGGCATAGGCAACAGGCACGCCGGATGCTACAAAGAAAACGCTTTGGCTGAACTTGTCTGCGTTTGCGACGTGAATAAGCAAAGGGCCGACGAGGCTGCGGAAAAATTTGAAGTCCCCGCCTTTTACTCCCTTAAAGAAGTGCTTAACGCCCACCCGGAACTGGATTTTGTCGATGTGACAACCAGCGGGTTTGAAAACGGTTCCTGGCACTATGAGCCGGTTATGCAGGCTCTGGATGCCGGAAAACACGTGCTTACGGAAAAGCCTATCTCCAACGACATAAAAGAGGCCCGGGAAATGGTAAGCTTTGCCGCCCGCAAAGACCTTTATCTCGGTTGCAACCTCAACCACTATTTTTCCGGCCCTGCGGACAAGGCAAGGGAACTTATTGCGGAAGATAAAATAGGCGAACAGGTTTATTCCCTGACCAAGGTGGGCTTTAACGGCAGCGCCGTAACCCCGGTCACGGTTGACAGAAATTCCCGCTGGCAAATGCCCTATTCCCACGCAAAGGCCTTTTTAACCCATCCTTTTTCCGTTATGCGCCACTTTAGCGGAGATATAAGCCATGTGCAGGCTTTTATGGATAAGCCCGGCGCCCGCAGGCAGGGCTCCGACCTGATGCTTTCCATTCAGAGCGTGCATGTAAAGTTCCAAAACGGTTGTGTGGGTTACCTGCTTTCCCAAAGGGGCGATGCTCACTTCGGNNGCAGGTTGGTGGAGTTTTGAGCTGGCCGGTACAAAAGGCACTTTCTGCATTGAAAACTGCGTGGAAAAACTGACCTACTGGACCAAAGACAAAGAGCCGGAAGTTTTTGACACTGGTGTAAAAGACTTTGACGCCACCTTCCCCATACGCATCAATGCGTTTTTGGAAGACTTAACCAACAAAGTGCCCAAGGAACACCTGCGCGCGAGCGGACGGGACGCCTTGGCGACAATGGAATACATCTTTGCCGCCATTGACTCCTATGAATCCGGCGGACAAATTGTACGGCCCCATCCCCTGCCCGCTTTCCACGGAGACCCGAGTATTATTTTCTGATTACCGTCTTTTATTATACCGCCCCGTGTTCCCACTTAATTGCGGTTTCACGGGGCGATGCATTTTCCACGGAACAAACCGGTTTTTCGGGACGATACGGACATCATCCCCTACGAAGTCCTTTTCAGTTGCCTGCAATTTGCAGTCAACCGATTATCTTTTTTCATCCAAGCATCATATCGGGCAATAATTGTGTTGCAACTCCGGTTGCAGTTCACCTCCACACTACATTTTGCAGCGTGGAGGTGAACTGATTTGTTTTACGGGTCATTTTGTCTATCGGAAAACTCCGTTAAACTACAAACTAAACTCTTTTGCTTAACACTTCTCTTTCATATTCTTCAACATTGTCCAGCCATTCCTCGCCGGGGAGGACGCCATTGGCTTCGCAGAATGCCGCCCAAACGTCGCCGAAAGGATAGGTTTTATATTCCTCACCCATGACCTGCAGACGGGTAAAGTCCCGTTCATCCTGCAGTTTTTTCATGCTCTCGTGCGG
>DCTF01000104.1:291-435 GCA_002329225.1 Ruminococcaceae bacterium UBA1447 | reverse complement strand
AATCCAAGCGGCAACCCGGTTGATGCTTGCATCAAAATAGTCAAGGGCTATGATTACCCGGCTTAGGTCTCCGCAACGGACAATTTCTTTTGCAATCTCTCTGGTTTCGTCGTCAAACAATACCACATGGTCGCTGTCCCAACG
>DCTF01000104.1:0-228 GCA_002329225.1 Ruminococcaceae bacterium UBA1447 | reverse complement strand
TGGGATGATAGTGGCCGTTGTCCAGCAGACAGAGGACATCGTTCTTTGCGGCATAGTTAAGGTAAAACTCGTGGGAACCGACGGTGTAGGACTCCACACCGATACCGAAAACCTTTGATTCTACAGTATCAATCAGGTATTTTTTGTCAATTTTTTCCGCAAAGATTTTGTCCAGCGAATCTTTAAACCTTGCTCTGGGGCCCAGCCTGTCGGCGGGAATATCTTTGT
>DCTF01000072.1 GCA_002329225.1 Ruminococcaceae bacterium UBA1447 | reverse complement strand
CGCACGGTTCAGGCAACGGCTTCCTCACTTATCAGACATGGATAAGTTCCAATGCCTATAACGCTAACAAAGTAACCGGGTGTATGTTAGTCGGTGACTTCAACGTTGACGGCAATGTTTACGGCCTCGGTAAAAAGAAAAGGTATACTCACTCCGTCTTTCATCTGTTTGTATTGCCGGGCAGTGTACTGCATTTTATTTTTATAGCGTTTTACGTGCTCTGAAAAACTCAAAAAAACAAGCGGCCGGGTTTTAACACCCGGCCGCCGTTTTTTAATGTCAGGCGTAAGGATTAAGCTGGTCTATTTGTTTAATGAAGAGCCCGGCGTCCTCAAGTTTTGCCGCGTCGCTGCTGTCTACCTTCCCGTTATTGTTCAGGTCCAGAGCAAAGACTTGAATGTCGGATAGGCTGAGCATGTAGGAGGCTGCCATGGCGGCAAAACCGGCGTCTTCTCCGTTTACTTTGCCGTCGCCGTTGGCATCGCCGAAAATAACGAGGTAGTAAGTATCCACAACTTGACCGTTGTAAACTACATCTATGCGGGAACCGGTGCCAAGCCCTTGCGGGTTAGGAGTATAGGCAAGTGAACCGTAGGGGTTGGTTATGTAAGCGGAAAGGTCCGTAGTCCCTTCGGGTACCCCGTAGACATATTTCCTGGTTCTGTCCACCGTGACGGAAGAACCCGCAACGGCATTGATTTGCGGCCCGTTGACAGTGACGGAACAGGTGGCTTGTTTGCCGCCGTCATTGGTGGTGCAGGTTATTACCGCAGAGCCCGGGCGCCGGGGGGTTACCGTGCCGTTGGAGTCAACGGTAGCAACGTCCGGGTTGCTTGAGTGCCAGGTGACACTCTTTACGCTGGCGGAAGCAACCCCGCCGGGCAACCCGGCAGGTGCTATTGAAGGGGTAAGGGTTTGCGGAGCGTCACCGTACATGAAGGTGAGAGCGGTTTTATCCAAGCTGACTCCGGTTACCTGATAGTTGGCGAAAGCAACCGTTACCGTGTCGGTGAATACTTGACCGAAACTGTCTGTCGTACTTACGGTAATAACAGCGGTGCATGCCTTATTTTCCGCCGGTTTGCAGAGACCGGTCTGGTCAACCACAACGGAAGAACTGCTTGAATTCCACTGGAGGTTTTCGTGTTCCGCATTTGCGGGATTTACTGCGACACCCAGTTGGATGCTTTGGGAATGATAAGTTTGATACAGTTCAACTTTTTTAGAGATATGGTCCGGCGCTGGGGAGTCATTGAAGGTTATGACTATGGAGTTAACGCGCACACGGGCTACCAATGCATCTCTCGCCGCAGTCAGGGCTGCGGTTGCCGAGTCAACAGTCTCCTGATCTGAAGCGGGGCTGGCGTAAACGGCACGGGCATTTGCCAACTCATCGGCAAGTGCAGTATAGCTTGCAGCCGTGAAATCCAGGGGATTATAGTTGGCCATCATTACCGCATTGATGATGGCGGCCAACTGACTCTTATCCAGGGCCACATTAACTGTACATGTTGCGGAAAGCTCGCCGATTTGAGTGGAGGCGGTTATAATTGCCATTCCGCCTATACCTATGGTGACAAGGCCGTTTTGATTTACGGAGGCCACGGCGGGGTTGCTGGATTTCCACACGATTCCCGGAAAGTCGGGGGTAAGCCCGTTTTCACCGGTGAGTTCTGCTGTCAGCTGAACCGTTCCGGAGTTAATGCCCGTGTTGATTTCAGTCGGGGTAACCGTGATGGAAGCGGCAGCGACTTTAACAAAGGCCACCACAGCTTTTGCCGTGTAGGTGTTGCCGAAATGGTCGGTGATAAGAGCCGTAACTGTGGCAAAGCAGGGAGCGTCTGAAGTGGGCTTTGCAACCCCGTTTTGTGATACTGAAATTGCGGGGTTATTGCTTGACCAGAACACACCTGAGTACATGGCGTTTTGCGGTGATGTTATGAGGCCGAGTGTGACGCTTGCCGAGGTGTAAGCCGACCCTTGAGGTACACGTACTATTACATAACCGTTCTGGTTTATGCCGTTAACGGCTATTGCGGCGGAATTGACATACACATAATTAACCAGACTTGCATATGCGGCGGCAAGGTTGGCGGTAGCCGAATCGGTTTGAGCCTGAGATGCCAGCGGATCGTTGTATACTGCATTGGCAGAGTTATAAACTTCCGTCATTGCAAGCCAACTTGCCGGAGTGTAGTCGGTCTGATTTAAGTTGTTAATTGCCTGGAGCTGGACGAGAAGCAAAGCTTTGTCCGCACTGATTGTAATTGTGCACACACCCTCAAAACCGCCGTCGACCGAGGTCGCAATTATTGAAACGGTACCGGCTTTAAGGAAAGAAACCTGGCCGTTGGAGTTGACCGAGGCAACCTCCGGGTCGGAACTGGTCCAGAAAACATCTTTAATATTAGCGGCTCCTACTCCCAATGTGCCGGTGGGAGAAACCGTAGCCGTAAGGGTAGCCGAACCGCCGACGACGGCATCCGGTATGGAGTTGGGTGAAACGCTGACTCCGGTCACCGGGTAGTTGGCAAAGGCAATATTTATGCTGTTTGTACGGACATTACCTTTGTAATCAGTGGCAGTTACCGTTATAACGGCGTGGCAGGCATTGTTTGATGTGGGTTTGCACAAACCGTTTTCATTAACGGAAATCGATGAGCTGTTGGAGGACCAGGCTATGGTGCCCATAGTGGTGTCTGCCGGGAACAGTGCATAGCCCAATTGAATTTCCTGACTTTGATAAGTGCTGGCAAGAGGAACGTCTTTTGTGACATAGCCGTTTGTGATAGTGCCGCTGTAGGTTATCCGCACGGCATCAATGGTCACATACATTACAAGCCCGTCAAACGCCGCAAACAAATTCTCTTTTGCGCTGTCAACCTCAGCCTGTTTTGCGAAAACGGTGTCCCGCACCTCAATGGCATGTTCCATTGCAGCGGCAAATACCGCCCAGCTGTCGGGAGTATATTGCTCGGGATCGGGGTTGAAACCGATAATGGCATTTATGGCGTTCACGAGAGCTGTTTTATTTGCGTACACGGTAACCGAACAAGTTTTAGTAAATCCGCCGTCATAGGTAGTTGCGGTGATTGTGCACTGCCCCGCATCCAGATAACTAACTACGCCGTCCTGACTGACAGCGGCTACGGAGGCATCGCTGGTTGTCCAGTAGATCTTCTTAACGCTTGCCCCCTGCACTCCTGTCGGCGTTACGCTTGCTGTTATTGTAGCGGGTGCATCGCCGACGGTGGCGGTTAATGAAGTTTTGTCAATTGTCATACCTGTTACGGGATAGTTGGCGAAGGCCACAAATACCCCTCTTGTTATTTGGTTGCCGTAGTGGTCCGTAGCGGTTAAGGTAATCAGAGCACCCCCGGCCTTGTTGGCTGTGGGTTTTACCTTTCCGGTTTGATCCACTTCCAGGGAACTGTCACTGGAAGCCCAGATAAGGCTGGCATACATGGCATCGGAAGGGGTAAAACTGTGACTGAGCTGAATGCTCTGATTTTTGTATATCTGCCAAAGCTCAACTTTTCTGGAGATATGGCTGGGAGCAGGGTTGCCCTCGTAAAGAATTGTGAGGGACTCCATATGAACATAGGGCTGCAGAGCCTCATGTGTAGCGTAAAGAGCGGCGGTAGCATCGTCAATTTCCTGTTGGGAATAAGTCACCCCGTTATAAACGTCTAAGGCATGGTTATAGGCATTTGTAAATGCGGTGCTGGTTGTATACTCATAGTCTTGGGGATTTATATTCAGAGAGTCGATATAGGCTATGGCGGCGGCTAAAGCCGTCTTATCTCCGTTGACAACTACCTGACATGTGCCTGCAACTCCTCCATCAACGCTGGTTGCCGTTATAGTGGCGGAGCCGGAGTCGACAAAGGAAACGCGCCCCTCCTGGGTGACGGGTACGGCATCCGGATTGTCACTGGACCAGATGACCGTCTGGATATCGGCATCGGTAGTGGTAACCGTTCCCACGGACTTAACCTTACATGTGATTTTTTGCGGAGTGTTGCCGATACTGGCGTTTATGGACGCGGGGGTCAAATCCACACGGGTGGCATTATTTTTTGCAAAAGAAACACATACGCTGTCCGTAACCACACGGCCGTAGTAGGTAATGACCTTTACGGTAATAATCGACCAGCAGGCGTTGTTTGAGGTGGGTCTGCAGACCCCGTCCTGACTGACGCTTACGGATGAGTTGCCGGAGGACCAGACGATGCTTTCATAGTAGGAGTCAAGGGGACTCATTCGCAGGGAAAGGTCTATAGTTTGATTGGTATAAATTCCCGCCAAACTTACCTTTTTAGCCACATAATCGCCTGCAACGTTGTCGCCGTGCCAAATATTTACACTGTTAATGTAGATGTATTCCTTGAGCGCCGAATAAGCCGCATTAAGTTGTGCAGTTGCGTTGTCAATTTGGGCCTGAATCGCATCGGGGTCATCGTAGACCGCTTGTGCGTGTTGCTGGGCGACCAACAAGTCGTTCCAGGTGGTGGGAGTATATCTTAAGTAGTCGAGGTTGGCATCGTTGACCATGTCAAGAGCGGTCTTCAAAAACTGTTTGTTTATGCTGACAACTATTGAGCAGTCGGCGGTGTGGCCTCCGTCCCGGGTTATAGCATAGATTATGGCGGAGCCGGGGCCTACGCATGTAACAAGTCCGGAACCGTTTACAGTGGCGGCTGAAGGATTACTTGAGATCCACTGCACATCCGGTACGCTGGCAGCACCTACTCCCACAGTTCCGACAGGCTCAACCGTTGCGTTGAGCTGATGGGTTTCATGCACAAGGGCGTTGGGGATTGAAACGGGGTTAAGGGAAATGCCTGTGGCCGGCACCCGGGCAAAGGCAACATTCACGGTATCGGTATAAACATTGCCGATAAAGTCCTCAGCCCTCACGGTAATAACCGACCAACAGGGATTGTTGGATGTGGGCTGACACTTGCCGGTGGAGTCCACGCCGATGGAGGAGTTGCTTGAGGACCAGGTGACGGACTTATAGTCCGCATCAGCCGGTTCAACGGTGAAGGAAAACTGCAAGGACTGATTGGCGTAGTTGGCCGCCGTGCCGACCTTGTAGGTTTTGTATTCGGGGGCCGGGCTGCCGTCAAAAGTTATGGTTATACCTTGCAGAGGTCTGTACTGATTAAGGGCGTTAAAAGTAACGGCTAAGTACTGGGCTGCTTCATCGCACTCCCTTTGAGTGGCAAGTTCGGTGCTCTGTACAAACAGGGCCGCTTCAAGCGCTTGCAGAAAGACTTCAAAATCGTCGGGATTATGATTTGCCGGATCTAATTCGGCTTGAACGACGATATCAATTATCTCGTTAAGTGCCGCTTTGTTAGCCCGTACTTTAACACTGCAAACCGCTGTCTTAAAGCCGTCAATAGTGGTAACTGTAATATTTGTATCGCCGGGGCTGACGGCAGTAACAACACCTGCGTCGCTGACCGTTGCGATGGAGGTGTCCGCCGAAGTCCAGAAGACGTTTTTAATACTGGCTGAACCCATAGTCAAAAAGCCTTTGGGTTCTATGGACTCTGTAAGTTGATCCGATGTGCCTTCAAAAAGATTAAGACTTGTCTTATCAAGGGAAACGCCGGTGACCGGATAGTTGGCAAATGATACTATAACTGAAGCCTTATAACCGCCGTCCTGTGAAGTCGCGGTAATTGTGGCGAAAGATGCCCTGTTCCTTGTCGGGGAGGCAACACCGTTTTCGTCCACAGCCACGTCTTCGGAGTCGGAAGACCAGAACACTTTTTTGTTGGTGGCATCGGGCGGAGTGAAAACGGGGGTAAGTTGAGCCGTGGCGTTTTTGTAACTCTGGGAAAGAGGTACATGTATTGCCACGTTAGGCGCCTCCGCAATAGCAAGACCGGTTACAAGGGTTCCCACGAAAACTTTATAATAGGTCTTAACGGTTTCATCGGTTTTGGCTATTACGGTTACGGTGCCGCCCTCAAGGGGGGTAAGTACGCCGTTGCGGTTTATTCGTGCAAAAGAGTNNAAAAACTTCAGTTACGCCGTCATCTGCGAGCAGTCCCCAAGTAATAACGGGTACCAAACGTGCCGGGAAAGTTCGGGCGTTCATCTGGGTCATAACCCCGATAAGGGCCACTGAGGGGCCGGTAATTTCTATTTCGGTAACAGCTGTAGCAACTTTACCCTTTACGGTTGCCCCGACGGAAACCGATATCCCGTCAAGCACGGCAGTTATAGTGGTATTTCTGCTGCCGATTGCCGAACCTGCGTCTCTGCCGGTTATTAAACCGGTGTCCCGGTTAACTCCTATATATTCCGGGTTGGCGCTGGTCCAAACCACTCCTTGGGAAGTAGCGCCGCGGGGTATGATATTTGCGATTGCTAGCTGCTGTGTTTCGCCCTCCTTTACGGTTGTGGTGCCCGCTATTTCGAAACTCTGTACGGGCAGCTCCTGCACCACCTGAACCGTCACGGTATCGTTGGTGTTAAGTTTAAACAGATAGTTTGCTACCGTGACAATAGCACCCTCGCTCCATTTAACCAAATTGTCCGTTCCGGCAAGATAAAGCAGTCCCCACAGTGCGTATTTCACAACGGCATTTGGGAGGGGCAGACCGAGAACGTTGGTTAAAAGATTTGCCACAACGGTGGCCACCTGTTCAGGGTCCTGTTCGCCTACCAGTTCGGCCCATTTGACAATGTTGTCCATGAAGCCTTTGGCATCGGGGGAGGCCATCAGAACCACTTTGCCCGGGGCCTTAAAGGTGGCATAACCGTCCTCGGTAAAATCTACAAAGTCCTTGCCCTCTTTAACAGACCAGGTTACGCCCATGTGCAGCCTGGCGGGGGTTGTGACCCCCTTAAGCTGTATGGAATAACCCACCTCCACCGTTTTCGGCACCTGCGACTTGTTGGTTATTGTTGTGCCGTTTGGGAAGAAGTCCGCGGTTGAGGCAGTTGATTTTGTGACAAGCACTCTCACTTCATCCGTTGCCAGAACTTCATTCTGAGCATTAAACAGGGTAACTTTAATTCCCGTATCGAGCTTGTTAAGTTGTTCACGCAGAGAATCAACAAGACGGGTACGATAAGTTTCAGGAATAATGGTGGCACCGTTTTCTATGACATTTAGGATACCTTCGGCATCCATGGCGTCTACATCCATTCCGTCAAACAGCGCTTCAATGCCTTGGGCGAGAGTGTCGCCTATGAGAGGAATCGGACGCACCTCGTTGTCAATCCAGTAGCGCAGTACGGCGCCCTTTGAACTGTCATGAGCACGCAGCAGCCCGTTTTCGTCAACGGAGGCGAGGATGGGAGTTTCGCTTTCCCAGACAAAGTAACCGCCTTCCGGCATACTGCAGTCGATGAGCATCGCTGTAAGCTGCAGAGATTTGCTCTCTTCCAAAACAATACGCTCGGTTACCGGGGCACCGTTTGCATAGATATCAACCACATGGGTGACGATGCCTCCCGCCGAGAAAGACGGGGAGATAATCCCCATTGCCAGCACGGCAACCAAAAAAATGCTTATGACTCGTCTGAACTGTGCTTTCATTTAATTCAACTCCTTATACTGTGAACAAGCAAGATGAAATTACAATTTAACAGAATGAGTATAACACGGGTTTTTAAAAATACAATTCTTGATAAGCATATTAAGCATATTAAAATTAAAAAGTTGCTGTACTCGGACGGGCAGCATTGAAGGCCGTACTGTTGAAATACGGGGGGCTGTCTGTTATAATTTCGCCATGAAACGGGGGTTTGTTTTTGAAAAAGAATTTTTCAAACCTGAGGGAAAAATATCCTCTGTTTTCTTATGACGGTTGCAGCATCCGTCGTGAAGAAGACAAGGTCATTTTACATTT
Organism: Ruminococcaceae bacterium UBA1447; assembly: GCA_002329225.1. Lineage (GTDB taxonomy): Bacteria > Bacillota > Clostridia > Oscillospirales > Acutalibacteraceae > UBA1447. Next base: position 16,226 of record DCTF01000072.1, on the reverse strand, counting down.
TGATTTTTCCGTACCCGGTTTGTGCGAGTTCCGTCCTGAAACCGTAATAATGACGGACAATATGAAAATTCTCAATCCTTTTGACTCCGTTCTTGCACAAAAAATCGTTTTTTCTCTCGGCATGGCGGAAGCCGTAAGTTATTGGAAATGCGTTTGTTCCCCCGTAATTTCGATTCCCGGCGGTTTTTTGACCGATGAGGATTTGCTGTGGTGGAAAAAGCTCTGGTTTAACGGGTTGGGAGAATTCTTTTACGAGAATAATATTGAAACAACCGAAGATAATTTTGTCAGCATTAAAGTCCGGGAGTCAATAGCGGACATGCCTGAACTCGATAAAAAACAGAGTTTTTCATCTTCCGCACTCAACTTAATCCCTGTGGGCGGGGGCAAAGATTCCTGCGTCAGTTTAAGTCTGTTGGCCGACATTAAAGAAAAAAACATCTGTTTTACCCTCAACGATCAGCCTGCAAGGGAAGAAACGGCCGCCGCCGCAGGCTACGGCCCCGAGAAAATTCTTAGAACTTACCGCACCATTGATCCGGAATTGCTCAGGCTGAATGCGGAAGGCTACCTTAACGGGCATACGCCTTTTTCTTCCGTTTTGGCTTTTTTAAGTTACTATTGTGCGTATCTGACAGGTGCTGAAAATATCGTGCTGTCAAACGAAGCCAGCGCCAACGAGGCAAGCGTTGCCGGCACGGATATAAACCACCAGTACTCAAAAAGCTACGCCTTTGAGGCCGATTTTACCGCCTACACAAGCCGAAACTTTTTGGATGAGATTCATTATTTCAGTTTGCTGCGTCCCTTTAACGAACTGCAAATTGCAAAGAAGTTCGCCTCTTTACAGGATTGCCACAAGGTGTTCCGAAGCTGTAATGCGGGCAGCAAGGCCAACATCTGGTGCGGCAGCTGTGCAAAGTGTTTGTTTGTGTTTCTTATTCTTTCACCTTTTTTATCGGAGGAATATTTGACGGAGATATTCGGTAAAAACATGTTCGGAGATGACAGTCTTTTACCCGAACTGCAGGCCTTGGCGGGAGTTTCGGAGAATAAGCCCTTTGAATGTGTGGGGACTGTCGAAGAGGTTCGTTGCGCAATCAGAATGACTTTGGAAAAATATGAAGCCCGGGGGCGGAAGTTACCGGTATTGCTCAGAGCATTTGATAAAGATATCTATGATGGGAGTCCGCAGGAATTGCTTGCCGCATTTAACCGTGAACACGGAATTCCGGCAAAGTTTGAAAGATATGTGACGGAGATGCATAATGCCGTACGGGGAACTGATTGAGTATTTTAAAAACAAAAAAGTGCTGATATTGGGTTTCGGCAGGGAAGGGCGATCCACCTACCGTCTGCTGCGCCGTTTTTACCCCGATATGCCCTTGGGGATTGCCGACTTAAATGAGATAGAAGCCCCGGACAAAATTACTGCCATTCATACCGGCGAGAAATACCTTGCCGCTATGGAGAATTATGAGCTGATAATGAAAAGTCCAGGCATCTCCATGCGGGGGATTAAAATACCTCCGGTTGTGGAAATTACCTGTCAGACGGATCTTTTTTTACGCTATGCCCCCTGCATAAAGGTCGGTATAACCGGCACTAAGGGGAAAACCACCACCTCAACGCTGATATTTGAAACCTTAATGGCGGGCGGCAAGCCGGCTGTTTTAATAGGTAATATAGGAATCCCGGTCTTTGACAGCCTTGACAACATTGAGGGGAGAATCGCCGTTATTGAAATGTCTTCCCACCAGTTGGAGTTTTGTAAAGCGTCACCGCATGTAGCGGTTTTTACTAACCTTTACGAAGAACATCTGGATCATTATGACTCTTTTGCCGCCTACGCCTCGGCAAAACTGAACATTGCACGGTTTCAGGGTGAAAAAGACTTTTTCATTTATTGTGACGAATTGGACGAAAATGAGCTTCTTGATTTCCGCCCGCTTAAGGGCGCACGTATTCCCATAAGGGCAGAAGAGGCTAAGGGACAGGTTTTTGAGGCGGCAAAGCTCAATGACCGCCTGTTGGGGAAGCATAACCGACTTAACATAATGTTTACCGCTGCAGCGGCAGGTTGTATGGGAGTGGGTGAGGCTGCTCTTATAAAAGCGGTGACCGATTTTAAAGGAATTGAACACCGAATGGAGCCGGTGGGCACTTTTAAAGGTATAAAATTCTTTAATGACAGTATTGCCACAATTCCCCAAGCGGTTCCGATTGTTGTGGAAGCGTTAGGGGATGCCGATACTCTTATTTTGGGCGGTATGGACAGAGGAATTGATTACACGGATCTCATAACCTACTTGCAATCGGGTGCGGTAAAAACTCTTGTTTGCTTGCCTGAGACAGGTTATGCAATCGGTAACGCCCTGCAAAAGACTTCCTCAAAGGCGGCCGTCGTTTATGCAAAGGATATGGAAGAAGCGGTACGTCACGCTTATAAATTAACGGCGGCGGGACGNNATGTGCTTTGCCCCGCTGCCGCAAGCTATAATGTTTATAAAAACTTTGAACAGAGAGGTAACCACTACAAAGAACTTGTGCGGGCTTTAGGAAATAATGACTGAAGAGTTTGATTTGCCTGAAAGTGAAAAAGAAGTAGCCGCCGAAATTGACGCCCTTGTTTCGGATGACTTTAATTCGGCGCTTTCTTTTTGCGAAAGAATGCTGGAATATTACGAGAATTCAGGCAACCTCTCCCGCAGTGTCTCCGCCTGTTTTGCCCGTTGCCTTTGCCGTTTTCTGCTGCATAAAAAGAATAAGAGCAGGTTGCTGATCGTAATAGAGGAAAATGAAAAAATACGAACCGCCTTTTTCGGCAGGCTCAACACCCCAAAATACAGTCTGATATTTGTGCTAAAACGAATATTAAAAGGGAACAATACCGTCATGATACGGGAAGTGCTGGAACTTCTGGCAGATAACCCTTTTCGGGATGATGAGGCAAAAGACTATTCGGACAGATGGTCGTTAAAGTTTGTTATAGAGCAGGCTTTGGCCGCACCGGAGGAGTACCTGAACTTGAGTTCCGAAAACCGGCAATTGATAAAATCATATTTGTCTGCTGCAACAAGTGAAAACTGACTGACGGAAAAACCGCCCTCCCGACAAAAATCGGAGGGCGGTTTCCGTATCGGGTCTGTCTGTCAGTTGTAGTGGCGGATTAATCCTATTACTTTGCCTTGAATTAAAACTTCTTCTTCGTCAAGTATGATGGGGCTGTAATCTTTGTTTTCCGGCTGAAGGCGTATGCGTCCGTTTTCACGGAAAAAAGTTTTTACGGTGGCCTCATTATCCACAAGAGCGACTACTTTGTCCCTGTCGGAGGCTACATCGCTGTGTTCCACTACAACAATATCTCCGTCTAAAATGCCCGCATCACGCATGCTCTCACCGCGGACGCGCAGGGCAAAGAGGGAAAGTTCCCCTTTATAGTTGCCGGTGTAAGGTACGTAAGATTCAATGTTCTGTTCCGCCGTTATGGGTTCGCCGGCGGCAATTTGCCCTACAAGGGGCACGTGGACAATGCTTTCACAAACGCCGGAAACCTGAATGGATCGCTTAAGAAGAGGGTCGCGCTTGATATAACCCGCTTCTTCAAGCACATCAAGTATTGATTGAACGGAGGATGGAGAGCTTAGCCCCACTGCGGCGCCGATCTCTCTTACGGTGGGGGGAGGGCCGTTTTGAGAGCGTTGAAGCAGATAGTCATAAACCTCTCGTTGTCTTTTGGTTATTTTCTTCATAGCAGTTCCTCCCTTGTAATACCGTTTAATCTACCTGAATAATCATAACACAAAAAAATAAAAAAGCAAACATTTGTTTGGCTTGAGGCCGGATTCTTAAGAAAAATTAAGAATTTATTAAGGAATTAGCAAAAATCCTTGAATAATGCTACTAAAAATGTTTTAATAATTCTAATAAAATTATTATTATTTGCAAACAGACAATTTGAAAATTAATTTTTGAAGATTCTTATTAAGGGGGAATTGAGTTGGAAACATCCGGAAAACTAAAAATCAGCGGAGAGAAGACTTTTATTGAGCGGGCTGATTATCCTGAACAGGTAGGGGTATCCTCTGCCGCAATAGCCGCTTTTATTGAAGATCTAAACAAAAACACGGTCGAGGTTCACAGCCTGATGATTCTTCGCCGGGGAAAGGTAGCTTTTGAGCGTTGGGCAAAGCCCCTGGGACCCGACATACCGCACGTGATGTTTTCGGTCAGCAAAAGTGTTACGGCGGCGGCTCTCGGCTTTGCCATAGATGAGGGCTTAATTTCTCTCGATACAAGAGTTATCGATATTTTTCCTGAATACGCACCTCCCGTACCGGATGAAAACCTTGAAAAACTGAATATTTTTCACTTGGTAACTATGACAGCCGGGAAGGATGTTCCCTCTTTGTCCGATAAAGCGAGAGGCACTTGGATGAAGGACTTTTTTGAAGCCAAGTGGGCCTTTGAACCGGGAACATTTTGGCGCTATATCAGTGAAAATACATATATGATAAGTGCGGCAATAACAAGAGTAACGGGAATGTCAATGAGCGAATATCTGACTCCCAGACTTTATGAGCCTTTAGGTTTCGGCCGTGTTCCTTTTTGGGAAACGGACGGCAAGGGTGTGGATGCCGGCGGATGGGGCCTGTATCTTACAACTGAAGAATTGGCCAAGTTTACCCTTTGTTGGCAACAGGGAGGCATGTACGACGGCCGTCAGGTTATTCCTGCAGATTGGGCTAAGCAGGCTGTAAAAAAACAGGTTGAAAATCTGCAGTATTATGATGTGCCGGACAGTTCCTGCGGTTACGGTTACGGCTTTTGGATGAACCCCGTAAAGAACTCTTACCGTTCAGACGGTTTGTTCTCTCAGTTCGGGGTAGTTTTTGAGGACGAAGAGGCCTGCCTTATAATGACATCCAACGAAATTTTTGAAGATAAAGCGAGAGCTTGCATTTGGAGGAATTTCCCCGGAGTTTTTGTTGAGCCCCAGCCTTTAAACTCGGTAAAGAAAGTGCCTGACAGACTCCTTGAACTGAAGTCTTTGCCTGAAGCGCCCCAACATCCCCGTAGCAGCGATAAAGAATCTTTAATAGAGGGCAGAGTCATAAGTGTTAAAGGGCCACCCCTGACAGAAAGGGCCGGTCTGCCTTTGAGCATGCTTATGCTGCCGGCAGTTAAATTAAACTATGAGCGGTTGGGATTTATAAAAGAGGTGCGATTTAATTTCTTTGAAGATTATTGTGAAATGACTTGGCGAGAGGGCCGATACAAGAATACGATTCAATGCGGATTTGACGGAGAACCCAGGTTCAGTAATATAAGGATTTCTCAGCTTTTGTTTACCGCAAGCAGTACTGCCGTTTGGGAAGATGAAAAGACCCTTACTGTATGGATGCGCCCGCTGGAGAATGTGGGGCAAAGACGTATGCGCTTTGTTTTCGAGCAGGACAGTACGGCAATATTCCCGGGAGGGGTCCCCAACAGTAAGGATGCGGCGGTCTTTTTCAAAACCTTTGCCGGGTATTTTATTAAGCCCTCCGCTGCCGTAAAGGCGATTGATCTGGGCCTTACCGTGGGACACAAAATTTTTGAGCCGCCCCTTATGGGCATTATGGAAAAACGCCAATAAAAATAAATTAAAAAACAGGGGGTTGTATCTATGACTTATTTAGTCTTAGCGGGGATATGTCTCGGTCTTGAGTTAATTTTTGTGCCGCTTTTTATTAAGGCCGGGTGGCCTGAAAAGAACAAAAAATCATTGGTTCTTAAAATGATTTGCTCAACCCTGTTTATTGCTTTTGCCCTTTTAGCTGTCGGATATAAGGGAGAGTTTTCAAAGTATTCTCTCCTGATTATCGTCGGGTTGTTCTTTGGTTTTTTAGGAGATTTTTTTCTTCATGTCAACCCGAAACCGATATTTTTTGCTGCCGGTCTTTATTCATTTTTATGCGGACATATCTTCTACACTATCGCTTTTTCCCTTGAGCTTGAACCGGGCAGGATGTTTAGTACAGCTCAAATTACAGCCTTCATTTTAATAGTTGCTTGTATTGTTCTTGTGGCTGTAGTCAAAAAGATAAATCCGGGAAAGGCAACCGTGCATGTTTCCCTTTATATGGGAGTAATCGTTTTAATGCTCATTAAAGGATGTGCTCTCGGTTTTCGTCTTTTGCAAAGCGGAAAGGCTGTCCCCGGTGTAATGATTGTATTGGGCGGAGCACTTTTTGTTGTTTCCGATGCGATTTTGGGTATAATATTATTTATGAAGGACAAGAACAGCCTGCCGCTCAAAGCTGCAAACTTGATTTCTTATTATGCTGCGCAACTGCTTATAGGCGGCTCAATATTCTTTTTAGGCTGATATTCGGAAGGGTAAAATCAGAATGGAAGATGTAAAAGATAAGAATAAAATGTCCCCGCAGACATTCCTAAAAAGAGCGAAGAACCCGGAGGCCGCAGGTGTTTCTTCCCGTGCTGTTGCTGACTTGGTGGAAGATTTTAAAGCCAGCGGGCTGGATATTCACAGTTTAATGATTCTGCGCCGGGGCGAGGTGGCCTATGAGTCTTTTGCCGCTCCTTATTCGCCGGAAACTCCTCATACGATGTATTCGGTGAGTAAGAGCTTTACCTCCACCGCCATAGGCTTTGCAATAGAGGAAGGCCTGTTGACCCTTGACACGCCGATATTGGAGATTTTTCCTGAACACAGACCCTCTGCACCGGATGAGTATCTTGAAACTATGACAATCCGCCATCTTCTGAATATGACGGCGGGTAAAAGTGTCAGTTTTTTGGTGGACAGGACCGGGGACACATGGGTGCAGGATTTTTTCCAGGCAAAATGGAAGAGTTCACCGGGAGAAGTCTTTAACTATGTCAACGAAAACATTTATATGCTCTGTGCCGTGCTTCACAGGGTGACCGGTATGACGGTGAGCGAATACCTTACCCCTCGTTTGTATGAGCCTTTGGGCTACGGCAGAGTTCCTTACTGGGAAACGGATCCCGGCGGAATTGAATCAGGCGGTTGGGGGCTTTTTGCCACAACTGAAGAACTTGCTAAAATGGCCCTTTGCTATCATCAGGGGGGTAAGTTTGAGGGCAAACAGGTAGTTCCCGAAAATTGGGTAAGGGAAGCTACAAAAAAACAGGCGGAAACCGCCGCTATCAGGGAAACTCTGGACGGTGAAGCGGGCTACGGCTATTGTTTTTGGCGCAATCATATTGAGAACAGTTTTCGCCTTGACGGAATGTTTTCGCAGTTCGGCATAGTTTTGGAGGATTATGATGCCGTCATTGTCACAACAGGGGGAGAAATACTCAGTCAGAAGACCCGGGACTGCATATGGAGGCATTTTCCCGCAGGTTTTACAGATGAAGTTGAGAGTGATATTCCGGAATCCTTGCCCTCCCTGCGTGCTTTTACCGAATTGCCGGCGTTGCCGCGAAGCCCTTATGAAAAGATCATCACCGGCAGAGTTATNNCCCAACGTAAAAGACTTTTGGAGATTATGAACATGCCCCTGAGCATGCTTCCCGCAGCCATTTTATATATGTCCGCAGACAAGGCGGGTGGAGTGGATCAATTCTCTTTCTCTTTTGAGGAGGATGAATGCTTTATCACTTGGAGTGAGGGGGATGAAACAAACACGGTAGCCTGCGGTATGGACGGAATCCCTCGCAAAACTCCCATACGCCTCGCCGGGATTGATTGGACAGCCTCCTGTACCGCTGCTTGGACTGAAGAAAAAACGCTTTCTTTCTGGTTACGCCCCTTGGAAGCTGCTTGTCAACGCCGGGTAGATTTTGTGTTTGACGGTTTTGATGCGGAAGTGTATTTTACCACCAGCCCGCCCAACCGAAAGGTACTCCATGCGATAGCGGAAAATGTGGACGAACTTATTGTAAATCCCGCTGCCTCAAAAGCTGCTAAGGGTGTAATTGAAAATGCATACAGACTGATAGAGCCGACTTTAAAAGGACGTTTGCAAAGAAGAGAAGAATAACAGTTGATTAAATTTAAACAGAGGAAGCGGGAGCTGATCTGAACGGCTCCCGCTTCCTCTGTTATATTGTTTTGTTGAAAAAATATCCGGATGGAAAGAATGTTTAAATCAGATCTCGGCGATGATATCCTTTTCTCCGTTTGGAAGCTCAACGCCTTTATCATACATCCCTACCAGGATTGTATCGCTTTGAAAAAGAAAATCATGATAAACCATAGGGTGAATAGCAAACATATCGCCGGCGGAAAAATGAAAGCTCTTTTCAACACCTTCTTTGCGAACGGTCACCACAAGAGAACCTTCAACCACATAAAACGCTTCTTTGTTCAACCGATGGCAATGCCCGCCCCGGAATGCGCCGGCCTTGGAATGGACAACATTAACCTGTGCATAACCCTCCCTGACCAGTTGAACGAGCGTACCCCGCTCATCGGTAANNCAGGGGTCAAAAAGTCAACCATATCTGTCTTCCTTTGTATCAAAAATTGGAACAGCCTTTGTTTTTATAAATAATATAGGCTTTTTTTAATTCTTCAATGCCGTCATCAAGAGGATATAGAGGTCTCCAGCCGGCAGCTTCCAGACGGGCGTTGGAAACAATGTAATCCCTTTTATCCGGGTCAGTGCCTACGAGNNGAAGATATATAAAAGAGGGGATATGTTCTTTGATTTTCTCACAAAGCTCCAGTTTGGAAAGATTTGCGGAAGAAAGGCCGCAGTTATAGGCTAAGCCTTTCATTTTTTCAAAATTGTCAATAGCGAATATGAAAGCGTTTGCGGCATCACGCACATGGAGGTAGTTCCTTTTAAAATTCCCCTCAAAAATTACCGCTGTTTTGTCATTAACCGCACGGTAAACAAAATCGTTGACTAAAAGGTCGGTGCGCATGCGGGGTGAGGCACCGAAAAGTGTTGCGAAGCGAAAGGTTAGGGAGTTGCCCGAACTTAGCACCGCCTGCTCAGCCTTGACTTTGGTGTGACCGTAAAGGGAAACCGGTTGCATAGGAGTATCCTCAGTACACATCTCACTGCCCTTCGTGCTTCCGTAGCCGCTGTTTGTGCAGGGGAAAATCACACGTTGTTCAGGGGAGCGCAGTTTTAACAGTGTTTCTATAGCGTCAAAGTTTGTGGTTCTGGCAGCAATCTTATCCGAGTTGCAAAGAGGGAAGCCCACCAATGCCGCAAGAGGGATAATGTAGTCCTTGCCCGGCAGAACCGATGACAGAACTTCTTCATCCCGAGCATCGCCCCGGATGACGTTAAAGTTGGAATTAGCACAGCAATCCATAAGGGTCAGCTGATTAAAATAAAAATTGTCCAGCACCGTCACGCCATGCCCTCTTTCCAACAGGGCGGGGACCAGAACGCTGCCTATATAGCCGGCACCGCCGGTTACTAAAATGTTACTCATCTGAAGATTCCTCCACATAGAACATTTTTGTGCCTTCGGTCTCAAACTTAAACGGAACATATAGCAAATCCGAAAGAGCCTGTTTTACCTGTTTTCGGTTTTCTTTTTCCACATAAAACAACATAAAACCGCCGCCGCCCGCTCCTAAGAGTTTGCCGCCTACTGCCCCGGCTTCCAAGGCACGGTCGTAAATGTTTTCTACCAAGGATGTACTGATTTTTTTAGAAAGGGTGCGCTTAAACATCCAGGACTCATGCAGGAGTTCTCCGAAACGGTAAAGGGGCTCACTGCCGGTGAGAACCTTCTCGCCTTCGTCTACAAGTGCTTTCATTGCATGTAGTTGTTCCAATCGATCAGGAATATTTTTTTGCTGATCCTCGGCAATTTCGGTGGAAAGGTGAGTTGTGCCCGTGAAAAAGAGCATCAGATTATTTTGAAGTTCTTCGTTTCGCAATACGGTGATATCGATGGGAATTATTTCATATCCGCCGGCAGAAAAATTTATGCGGTTAAATCGGCCGAAGGCTACCGCAAGCTGATCCTGCATACCGCCCATTTCTTTACAAAGCTCCTGCTCCAAATGAATGGCTTCCAAGGCTAACTCCATCTTGCCCGGGCTTTCGCCCTTGAAATTATGCAGAGCATTGAGCAACCCGACCGAAAAGGAAGAACTTGCGCCCAAGCCCGCTCGGGCAGGCAAGTCGGCATGGTAGGAGATATAAACATTATCGACACTCATCCATTTGAGAGCTTCTCTTACTGCCGGATGCTCTAATTCTTCGGGAGAATCAAAAAGCTCAATTTTTGAATAGACGAGCTGATTTTTATAAGAGAAAAAAGCGGGGAGATGCTTTAATGTGATATAAGAGTATTTATCGATAGTAGTGGATATAACACTGCCGCCGTATTTGGAAAAATATGATTTATAATCGGTTCCGCCGCCTAAAAATGAGATTCTGAAAGGTGTGCGGGAAATAAGCATGTTTTTCATGTTTCTATCCTCCAAACAAATCAGNNCCGGGGAAACATCGGAGTCCGGTCTGCGTACCAATGCGCTCTTGCAACCTGCCGCTTTGCCCGCTTTGATATCCCTGATGCTGTCTCCCACCATGTAGGATTGTGACAAATCAATATTAAAATCTTCGGCAGCTTTTAATATCATTCCCGGATTGGGTTTGCGGCAATCACAAGGGATTTTGTATTCCGGTCTTTCCCCGGGAAAGCCGCCGTCGGGATGGTGAGGACAGTAGTAAATGGCATCCAAGTATGCGCCCTGTTCGCCTAACAGGCATTCCAAGCGGTCATGAATTAGCTCGAGTTCTTCAAGACTGCAGTCTCCCCTGGCAATTACAGGCTGATTTGTGACCNNAAGGTAACCGCTGTCATTAATTTTTGCTACCGCTTGAGCGCTGCCTTCAATCAGGGAAAGGTCCTCGGCTCGGGTGATAAACCCTTTGTATTCGTTGATGGTGCCGTCTCTGTCTAAAAAAACAGCCTTTTGTTTAACGTGAAGATTGCGTGCTGAAACCTTACCGGAAAGCCAGTCCCGGTTAACCTGCTCAAAACGCTCGGGTGTACCCATATCTTTAACNNTGGAATTGTAGGCGTAAACCCGACCCGTGTCAATAAGCGAGGCTATAAGCTCCTTGTCCAGATTAATCTTTTTCACTTGCTTAAGGTCTTTGATTGCATCAGGAGATAAAAGATGAACACCCGCATTTACTCTGTTTTTATATGCGTAGTGTTCTTCTTCCCTACCCAGCCAACCCGTGACCCTGTCGCAGCGGTCTGTAACGACCAACTCGCTGTCGCAGGGGTGGTTGTTGGGGTGGACGAAAAGAGTCACTAAGGCGTTATTTTTCCAGTGGAAGTCGGCGAACCTTTGAAAGTCCAAATCAAAGACCAAGTCGCCGTTTATCAAAAAAAAGTCTTCACTCAGTTCGTATTTCAATGCGGCAAGTGCTCCCGCAGTACCGAGAGGAAATTCTTCACGGTAATAAGTCAAGTTGACTCCGAAAGCGCTCCCGTCGCCCAATTCTTTTTGAACCTTTTCCCCCAAATGCCCGATTGTGACAATAATGTCGCAAAAACCCTGACGGGCCAAACATTCGATTTGGCGTACCAATACAGGCTTACCCGCAACATCCAACAGCCCCTTGGGCAATCCGTCGGCAACATCGGCTATTCGGGTGCCTTTGCCCCCCGCCATGATAACAGTCTTCAAATCAGTTCCCCTTAAAAAGGTTTAAATTTTTATCCTTATTTCTTCAATTCCGAGAAAGCTTTTCAAGAGCGTATTGTCCATAAGTCCGTTGAGCGCCCTGCGGGCATTTGTGTCGGTTACCAAAGTTGAGGAGGGTACCGGACATAAGAGTTTTGTATTTTCTCCCAGTTTTTCCGCCAGGAGTATCCCCAAATCATATTTAGAAAGGGCATCATCCCCACAGAGATTCATTGTTTGGGGAATGTTTTCTGGCGAGCCGATTTGAGTGAGCCTGACTATCAAGTCCGCAACGCTTTCAAAATCCAAGGCGCTTCGCATGGAATCCGTGAACAGCTCGGTTTCTTTATCTTCTGCCAAGTTTTTTTTAATAACGTCGTAGAAGTGTACCTTTCCCGGAACAAGGGAGGGGCCGAACATATAGGGCAGCCTGAGGACATGAAAACCCTTGGCGCACACAAGACATTCCGCCGCCGCCTTTTGAGTTCCGTAAAGGCTGATGGGGCGCAGGGAGTCCTCTTCCTTAAAACGCTGCCCCGGGTTGCCTTCTCCATAGACGCAGTCGGTGGAAGCAAAGAAAAAGCATTCTATATTTTCAAGTTCATTGAGCAGTACGGATAAGGATGTTATGTTTGTGTGCCAGGAGTCCCTCGGATATTTGGCTACGGTGTCTATGTTGTGCCGGAAAGCCAAGTCGATAAATTTACACCGCTCACTTTCGGCAATAGTTTTTGCCAGGGCCTTTACCTGCTCCTGATTCGTTATATCACAAGGGAAGAATCTTACCCTGTTGCCGTAGTCATTATTTATGACCGAACGGGAAACCGCAAGCACATCTTCATCGGTGCCCGCAAGAATAGANNTAGATTTTACAAGGTAAGAACCGAGAAATCCGGAAGCACCCAGTACCGCATACATAGTGTTGCTCCTTATTCTTATTATTGATTCAGCAATAAGCTCAGCATATACTCCCTGTTTTTAAGTGTGGACTTGAAATCCGCACCGTAAAAACTTTCTTTAAGGCTTGTTTTTTTCGCTTTGCGCCAAGTTTTTATATCATTTTGACTTGCCTTAAAGGAGACCATCTCATAAAGAATTCTGTTAAGAATATGACAGTTCTTTTGATTTTCACACACAGGGAACAGCCGTGCCTCCCAAAGACTCCGGTCGGTTCCCGGCCAGATTTCCGCCGCATCAAGGGCATTTTTATTTACAAAGTCTTTAAGGTTTGTTTGGAAAAAACTCGATGAGTCCTCAAGAGTACCTTTAAAATCGTCATCGGTGCCGTAAGTCCTGACGCAGAAGTGTCCGTCAGAAATGCGCAAGGTATGAACAACGGTATTTTCGGGAATATTTTCGCCCTCAAGGTAGGATTCAGATATGATGCAATTGTCGCCTATGATTGTGTTCGCTCCGACAAAACTGTTTTCTATGTAACAGCCCTTACCTATTAGCGGGGAGCCGGATATTATGCTGCATAAAGCGGAATATTCGCCTGCGGCATCACTTTGAAGGAGAAGCCGGTTTGAGAAACCCGAGGCACTAAAAATTTTTGAGCCGGGTCGGTTAAGAACTAAAAGCTCCCGAGTTGTACCGTAGTGAATAAAGGGGGAGTGGGGAATTTTCAGAACTGAAAGGGAAAATCCCTTCAAAGCCTGTCGGATTACATCCTTGACATTTTGCGGTGTTGCCTGTTTTTTTGACGAAATATCTGTCTTACCTGCACAGGCAAGGGCGGATAAAATGTCATCGTAAAGATTAAGGTTTAACAGCGGGTCAATGCTTTTGCTTGTGTTCTTCAGGGAAGTTAGCCGGTGTAAAACCTCTTGAATTTCCGCACTGAACAATACCGCTCCGGTATCAATATTTACAAGTCCGTTTTCATCGACGGCACCCGAACTTTTCAACTCGGCAGGCGGTCTTTTATGCAAAAAATATTTGACTTTCCCCGTGTTATCTTCAATGAAAACACCGTGATTTTCACCCGATTTCACCGGGGCTTTGACGGAAAAAGAAAGGGCGTCAACTTTATCAAAGCCGAACTGCTCCTGCTTCATAAAAAAGAACACATCCCCGGCAACAGACAGCAAACCTTCTTTAATGAGGGCGGGAATCCCGGAGTAAAGGGCCATCAATTCATCAAAAAAAGCGGCAGGCTTTCCGTTTGGGAGTAACCGAAAAACGGGAGCAAATACTTTACCGCATACCGAATACTGGGGTACTCTTCGGCTTGCCCCACCGGCGTGAATAACCAGAGTTTTTAAACTTCGAAACGGGCAACCCCGTTCATGTTTTACCAAACCTTTCAGCTCGTTTAAAACATTTATCAGCGCACCGCCGGAACCTGCACGTACCCCCTCGGGATCCGGCAGTACAATAAACTTTGTCCACTTCGGAAGCAGTCCGTCCGCAAGCCTCCACTCGATTTCTTCGCTGAAAGCCGCAGCCTGTCCTTCGTTGGCGGCGGTTATAAAAACATAATCCCATACAGGTGTGCCGGGATTGTTGACGCTTTCCGTATAACGGTCGTGCGCTTTTTTATACGCTTCGGAGCAAAAAAGGTTTACACCGTCGGGATTTTGATTCATCTTATACCTCGGCGCAAAAAATCAAGTAAAAACTCTAAAAAAAAACAGATGAAATTCAAGATGAAAGCGGACAGAAAAAAGCTTTGCAAGTATGCCTTGTGAATATACAAAAAAATTATAACACAGCCCGATGAATTGTCAAACCAAGCGGTGCGGTGCAGACTATAAAAAAACTATAAAAAAACTTAGGCCCCTGTTTGACAATAAGTGTCTGATACAATATAATTAACACTGATTTATAATGCTTAATGGGAGGTTGAGAGGAGATATAATGAGCAACATTTTATACTTGGTAATACCATGCTATAACGAAGAGGATGTTCTCCCTCAAACCGCTGTTCAAGTGGAAAAAAAGATGACTTCTCTCATGGAAAGCAATATAATCAGTCCGGATAGCAAGGTGCTTTTTATAGATGACGGTTCTACTGATGAAACCTGGTCAATGATTCGTCAACTGTACGATGAAAATAAACTGTTTACCGCAATCCGTCTTGCACATAACAGCGGTGAGCAAAACGCCTATTTTGCCGGAATGATGACGGCTGTCGAACATGCGGACGTGATTATCACCATAGATGCGGATTTGCAGGACGATATTAATGCCGTTGACGATATGCTCAGGGCTTATAGTGAAGGATATGAAATCGTTTACGGGGTCAGAGCATCGAGAAAGAACGAATCGTTTTTTATCAGAGCAACTGCCGCTTTGTTTTATAAACTGATGAAAATTTTGGGTACGGAACTTATACCCAACCACTCCCAATACCGGCTGATGAGTAGGCGTGCGGTGCTGGCTTTGGCGGATTACGGAGAGGTAAATCTGTTTTTACCGGCCTTGGTTCCGCTGTTGGGTTTTAAAAACACAAAGGTATACCATGAGAGGATTCCGAGGACGGAGGGGCGTTCCAAGTATTCGGTTAAACGTCTGTTTTTACTGGCGATTCAGGCAATCACTTCCTTTAGCTTAGCGCCTATTCGTCTTTTAAACTGGGTTGGAGTTCTGTTTTTGCTTGTTGCCGCAGGCCTGGCTGTTTTTTCAATTGTTAGAGCGGTAACCGGGCAAACAACAGGTTGGCTTTGGGTGTTGTCTTCTGTATGGGCGGTTGGCGGTATGACGGTTCTTTCTTTGGGAGTTGCGGGCGAGTATGTTGGGAAGACATATGTTGAAAGTAAAAGGAGACCGCGATACATTATACAAGAAAACCTGAATGATGATTTTTCCTGACCGGTTCCTGCAGCAAAGCTTTTAAAGGAGAAGAAAAATGGATATTCGGGAGGTTCCACAAGGCAATTTTAACAGGCACCCGTGGGAAATCTCCCGTACGGAGATGTTGCTTGGAACCTTAGATAAATATACAGGAGATATAAGAAAAGAAGCGGATTCCTTGGTTGTAGCGGATATAGGCGCCGGGGATATGTATTTTGACAAAGTGTATCTGGAGCGTTTCCCGCAAGACAAAATATTCGCTGTGGATATAGGATATACCGATTTTTCTTCCGATAGGGACAATCTGTTTATGTCAAATACTTTGGAACAGGTTCCCGAACCACTTTTCGATATGACTTTCTCATTGAACTCTCTGGAATATATTCCGGACGAGAAAGAGTTTCTTAAAAAACTATCAAACAGATTAAGACCCGGAGGTCTTATATTTTTTATTTTACCCGCTCACCGATTCCTTTTTTCGGAACACGATGTTTTTGTCAAAGGTTTGCGCAGGTACGGTAGAAAGGAATTTAAGCGTTTAATTGAATCTGTTGATGAGTTGGAACTCCTTGACTCTTTTTATTTTTATGCCTCGTTATTTGCTATCAGAGGTGCGGAAAAAATGCTCCGCATACCTACTGATCGGGCACAGAAAAATGTTCCGAGTTGGAGGTGTTCCGCCGAGCATCCGGTGACAAGGTTGTTTACGGCTTTTTTGAATGCCGATTTTAAACTATGTTATCTTTTAAGCCGTTTAAAAGATGAATTGTCAAGTCAAGTGCGC
>DCTF01000010.1:8442-8600 GCA_002329225.1 Ruminococcaceae bacterium UBA1447 | reverse complement strand
TCCGACAATGGAATAGAAATAAAAAAACAATAAATTTGAAAGGATTTGCTTTGCCCAATCGTATTGTAGGTGAAGTCACAAATGACTTACACTATTTTACGGAGGACAAAAAAATGAAAAAACTGATTTACGTGATGATTGCAACTGCATTGGTATTC
>DCTF01000010.1:0-8368 GCA_002329225.1 Ruminococcaceae bacterium UBA1447 | reverse complement strand
GATGAAGACGGCGACGGAGTCTGTGACAACTGCCCGAACGGCGGTACTAGACCCCTCGACGGCACCGGCAAGCAAAACGGCAAAGGCGAGAGAAATAAAGGTGCCGGGTTTACCGATGAAGACGGCGACGGAGTCTGTGACAACCGCCGGAATGACGGGACAAGACCCGCTGACGGTACCGGCAAGCAAAACGGCAAAGGCGAGAATAATAAAGGCGCCGGGTTTACCGATGAAGACGGCGACGGAGTCTGCGACAACCGCCGGAATGACGGGACAAGACCCGCTGACGGCACCGGCAGACAAAACGGCAAAGGCGAGAGAAATAATGGCGCCGGATTTACCGATGAAAACGGCGACGGAGTCTGCGACAACAACCCCGACGGCGGACCCTGCCCGCAAGACGGCACCGGCCAACGCAACGGCAGAAGAACAAGCGGTCAAGACGGATAAAAAGCGAGGATATTTATGCGGAGCGAAGCGGATGTTAATCGTGCCATCAATCTGTATGCAAATACCGTAAGGCGGATATGTATGGTATATTTGAAAAACTATGCGGATACGGAGGATATATTTCAAACGGTGTTCCTGAAGTATATCCTCAGCTCCACCGTCTTTGAAAGCGATGAACATGAAAAAGCATGGTTTATAAGAGTGACCATCAATGCGTGCAAAGATTTTTTAAAAAGTTTCTTTCGTAAAAACACCGTTTCTCTGGATGAAGCTATTCCGATAAGCGCCGCTGTGACGGAGGACCACCGTGAGGTGCTGGAAGCGGTACTTGCATTACCTGCAAAATACAGGGAAGTGATTTATCTTCACTATTACGAGGGTTACTCCGCTGTTGAAATCGGAAAAATACTGAAGAAAAATGTAAACACGGTCTACACACTGTTAAACCGCGCTAAAGGACAGTTGCGGGAAGTTTTGGGAGGTGACTATCTTGAACAATAAAATTAAAGACGCCTTTGATGCCGTTCGTGCGGAAGATGAACTCAAAAGGAATACAAAGCAATTTCTCTCGGCGTATACGGCCAAAGCCGAAAATCCGATAAGATATAAAAAAGTTGCAGTTGCATTTGCCGCTCTGGTGTTGATGCTGCTGAGCTTTGGAAGCTGGCGCTCATATGTCACGCCGGTATCCGCAATCAGTGTGGATGTAAACCCGTCCGTTGAATTGGGGGTCAACCGTTTTGACAGGGTTGTAGCGGTAGACGGCTACAATGAGGACGGAACAGAACTTGCCGCATCTGTAGACTTGAAAAACCTGAACTATTCCGACGCTTTGGAAGTCTTGCTCGGCAGCGAAGCAATGCAGCCCTATGTGGCGGAGGACGGACTGGTTTCTATCACCGTAATCGGTTCAACACGGCAAAAGGGCGAAAAAATGTCCAACCGAATCCGTTCCTGCGGATATGCTCAGTCGCCTAATGTGGAATGTCATTCGGCGAACCGTGAAGAGGCTGAGGCCGCCCATGAGGCGGGCATGTCCTTCGGTAAATACAGGGCATTTTTGGAACTGCGGAACCTCGCCCCCGAAATTACGGCAAATGATATACAAACTTGGACCATGCGCCAGATTCGTGACCGAATAAACGAACTGTCCGACGGCTCAAATGAACAGGCGAACAGAAACGGCTTCGGCGGCGGATATGGCGGCGGCCAGAACCGCAAGAACAATTAGGTTTTTGCAATATATAATATAGCTGAATATTTTAATTTACGGGTTGCAGCAAACTTTCGTTTGCTCAGCCCGACATTTTATAGTTAAATTTATGCATTTCATTGCAGAAACTTTAAAATTTAAAAAGTTTCTGCAATTTGTTGAAAAAACTTTGTTTTTTTCAGAGTTTGTGCTGTGAAATCTTCAGTTCGATTCTATCATTCAACATAGAACTTTATTAAAACCGATACAAAAAAGCGGAACCGATTCTCTTAGATGAGAGGCGGTTCCGAATTTTTTGCCAAATCCTTTGATTATATCGGGCTATGGCGGTGAGGGAAGGAAAAAAATGCCACTCCTCAATCTCCGCTGGCTTTGAAGTTATATAACGGTGTCAAATGATGCAAAATCTTTACCGTTTGGTCAAGGTGCTCTTGCAGACTCTCAAGTGATTTATAGGCCATCGGTGCTTCATCAAGGGTGTCGCGCCGGATTGAAGTGGAGTAGATTCCCTCCATACTCTCGCGAAAAGCCCTCAGTGACAGTACCCGTTTGGCCTCGTTGCGGGACATAATTCTGCCGGCTCCGTGGGGGGCGGAAAAGTTCCAATCCGGATTTCCTTTCCCTACGCAGAGCAGAGAACCGTCACGCATATTAAGCGGGATTAAAACCATCTCCCCTGCAAGTGCGGAGATAGCGCCTTTACGCAGAATCATCGACTCCAAATCTATGTAATTGTGGATGGTTGTAAACCGTGTTCCGGTCTGCCAACCCATACCCGTAATAATTATTTCCGCCATTGCTTTTCGGTTCTGAACGGCATAGTCCTGCATAATTTTCATATCGTGCAGATAGTCCTCAAGCGGCATGCCCTCAAGATAGGCCAAATCCCTCGGCATTTCGGGTTGCAATGCGGCCGCCATGCGTTGGTAATGCCGGGCTACCTGTAACCCCAGATGCCGGGATCCGGAGTGGATAACAAGATATAATCCGCCGTCCTGATCCCTGTTGACTTCAATAAAATGATTGCCGCCGCCCAAGGTGCCGAGTGACAGGCGGGCACGCTCCGGTTTCAGATTTTCGTCATTGAAGCCGTCTTCACGGCAACGCAGTTCTTCTATCCGTGTTCGTTCCAGGAACGGATGCGGCCGGCGGCGTATCTCATAGCCGGAAGGGATTTGTTTACGGATTAAATCATCAAGTTCCGGCAGATTCAGGTCCGACTCCGCCATTCCGGGCAACTCGATTGTCAGCATGCCGCAGCCGATATCCACACCGACTAAATTCGGTACTACCTTGTCAATAATCGTCATTGTGGTACCGATTGTACTGCCGGCACCTGCGTGCACATCCGGCATAATCCGGATTTTGCTCCCTTCAACGAAGGGCTGATTTACCAGATTTTGAATCTGCTTCCGTGCCGTGTCTTCAATCTCGCTTGTAAAGACTTTGGCTTCATTAAACTGACCTTTGATGATAATCAAATCAGAACACCGTCCTCGCACATCATTATACCATATATCGTAACATTATTCTTCTGCCGAAGAAAAGCGCATATGAAAATCTGCCGGGCATAATGAAAAAAATGGGTTCCAATTCAAAGTTTTTATTGTGAACGGGCAGTCTCTGTGCTAAAATAATTGTGTTAAAACTTTCAGGTGCTTTAAGAAGATGCGAAAAGGTTTAACAAATTATTTTAAATCGGATTTTATTCTGGAAGTAGGTAAAATATGCAGTTTAAAAAAATAATTCCCTGCCTGGATATTAAGGACGGCAGGGTAGTCAAAGGGGTCAATTTTGTCAACCTGAAAGATGCCGGGGATCCGGTGGAATCAGCCGCCCTGTATTGCAGTATGGGGGCGGATGAACTTGTATTTTTGGATATTGCCGCAACAAACGAGGGGAGAAAAACAAGGTTTGAACTGGTCAGCCGAGTGGCGGAAGTTGTAACGGTTCCCTTTATCGTAGGCGGCGGAATCTCCGAACTTTCCGACATTGAGCACCTGCTCGGCGCAGGGGCGTCTAAGGTTTCCATCGGTACGGCAGGTTTCCGTAATCCGGCTCTTGTGGAGGAAGCGGCCAAGCGCTTCGGAAGTGAACGGGTGGTATGCGCCATTGACGCAAAATCCCGGGAAGACGGCTGGGAGGTTTACCTCAAGGGAGGCACGCTTGCTTCCGGTGTCGATGCCGCGGACTGGGCCATACAAGCCCGGGACAGGGGAGCGGGGAAGATACTTCTGACGGATATGGACAGGGACGGCAAAAAGAACGGTTATAATTTGGACTTGACCCGCACCGTTGCGGAAAAATCGGGTATTCCCGTGATTGCCTCCGGGGGAGCCGGTACACTTTCGGATTTTTACGATGTTCTTACAGAAGGCAAGGCGGAAGCGGCTTTGGCGGCTTCGCTGTTCCATTTTAATGAGGTCAATATAAAGGAACTTAAGGACTACCTTACCGAAAAAGGCGTTCCTGTAAGGAATAACTGATAGACGATTGATAACAAAAAAGGTGGGCTGATTTTCAGCCCACCTTTTTTGTTATCTTTACGGCTGTGTAGATTCCTGTTGCTCCGCCGTTTCAATTTCGCTCCATACCTTTAAAACTACTTTAGTCCCGCGAGGGTGCTCCTGATTTTGCAGCGGGCTGGTGGCAAATACGGTGTTGGGCGCTTTTGTTCCGTCGTTGGGTTCATCACTTCTTTGAGGTACAAATCCCAACTTGGTTAATAGTTCCTTTGCCGCCTCATATTCCATACCGATAACTGCGGGGGGCAAAAGAATCATTTCCCGCCCCTTGCTGACCTTAAACTTTATCAGAGTCCCGGTTTCAACCATTGTGCCCGGAGCAACACTCTGAGACAAAATGGTTCCCACGGCCGCTTTATCATCATAGACTTCTTCCGCTNNTTTGAACCTGGTATTCCACAGGGCACTGCTGAAAACTTCCGGATAAGTGCCGATCTTTTTAAAATCGGGAACCTCTACCTCTTGAGTAACAGAGGTTGTGGTTTCATCCTCTTCAATAACGGGCTTACTGCCGAAAAAACTGTTCCGGAATACGGTGGTAATCAAAACTATGAATATCAGCAACCCGACAACAAATGTAATTAAGGCAGCCTTTGCGGCCAAAATACGATCGCCTTTGGTTGCCAAAATTTTTACGTTTTCATCTTTCGGCAACTTCCTCTTCTCTCTTGGTGTAAGCCTGTCTGCAGTAACAACCGCACTTGGTGAAGCCGCAAGTTCGTCCCGAAGCTTGCCGATGACGGCGGTGCGGTTTTCCGGCAGGATTTGCAGAGCATTAATCATGGCGTTGATAACGTAGGCAGGTATCTGCTCCGCAAACTTGCCCGGTATCATTAAGCGGTCATTTTGCGAGCGTGTAGGGGCGTCAATGGGGTCCGTTCCGATAAGGGCACGGTATATAAGAGCTGTAAAGGCATAGATATCCGTCCAGACTCCGCACCTTAATTTGTCGGAGTATTGCTCAATGGCGGCATAACCGTTAAAAAACTGAGGATTGATAGGGCTTCCGGCAATTCGGNNGTGATACAAAAACCGGTTATTCTTAATTTGCCGCTTTTGTCTATTAAAAGGGTAGTTGGGGAAAGCCCCAAATGTACTATACCGGCTTGGTGTAACTGTTCCAAAGCCGAAAGCAGGGGCATAAACAACTGCCGTACCTGGTCCCAGTTAAGGAAGCCTGTAGGTGTACGCAACAGAAAGTCCCTGAGGGTTACACTTTCAAAATGTTCGGTAACAACATAGGCAGTGCCGTTTTCTTCAAAAATATTCAGGACGTTGGGGGTTTGCACCACTGAACGCATTTTTGCCAGCCGTCTCCACAACTTCAGAAAACTTCTTAATAAGGGGGAAAAACTGCTTTCCTTATCTGCGGAAACTGATACATCCAAAGACTTTTCCCTTCGGGTAACCAGGGTGTCGGGGAAAAACTCTCTTAAGTGAACAGGAGTGCGCGTTATTAAATCCAACGCCATGTATGTAACGCCTTCTCCGTTGGCATCAAAAGCTTTGCCTACAAGATAGCGTCTTGCCAAGACAGTTTTAACGGGCAGATTCGGTGCCGCCTGAGGTGTGCCGGCTGATCNNCATTCGTTTTTACCCCCGGTGTCTTTCATACAACTCATGCAAAGGTTTTCGCTATTCTTCATAAAAGAGTTCCTCCGCTAAGGCTTTTTATATCCGGAAAATATTAACAAAACCGTATTTTTCTGTCAACACAAGTTAAAAAAGCATCTTCTTATGGCGTTGGTATATATTGCTGATTAATGGAAGCAAAAAAGTTTTCGTAGTCGGTAATAATGCTGGCATCCATGGTGTCAATAACCCCGTCAGCGTTCACATCGCCTGCTAATAAAAATGCGTTATCGGTAATCGGGTTAAAGTCTATCGCAAAGTTTTCCACATCAACAGCGACACTCCCGTCCAAACCGTCAATAATTCCGTCGCCGTTTATGTCGCCGTAAATCACAACGGTATATTCGGCATAAAGCTGATGCGTAACCTTTTCCAACACCCGTACAATTGTACCCGTGCCCAACAAGTTGCCTGCGGCCGGGAATTCCAGATAGTAATTCCCCGTGACACTCAGCTGTGATTTTAAAGTGCCCGGCTCAATGCCGAAAATAAAGTGTTCCAGTTCAATCTGCACCTCGCCGTCAGGTCCGTTAATTACAGGTCCTTCTCCCAGCCAGACGGCAAAGAGTACAATATTGCCTGCAGGATAATAAAAGCTGTCAAGCGGGGTTTGAGCGTCATCCGTAAGCGCCCAACCCGCAAATTCATAGCCGTTTTTAATAATATCCCCTTGCCCCGGCAGAATCAAAGGCATACCGGTAACGCCTGTTAATGGCTTGGGCAGGGTTCCGCTTCCTCCGTTCAGGTCGAATGAAACGGTGACGGGTTCAGCCAAAGCAACACTCCTGTCGGCGGCGGCCAAATCCGCTGTCAAAGGCATGGTAGCGTTGCCGGTACTGCCCAGAACCTCCCCGTTGGGACAGACCATGAAGTACTGTGCTCCCGATGTATAGGTGGAGGTTCTTGTCCACCTGTGGTCCATAAATATCCTGCCTTCACCGGCGGCAGTACTTTTTACCACAAGTTTAAAACTGAAAAGCCAGTCGCTGCTGTCAAAAACAGCGGAATATCCTTCACTCGGGACAGTGAAAGTAATTGAGATGTGGTTGTATTTTGCCTTTTCCGCATCTGTAAAGGTGTTTGGCCAGGCTGCCGGCGGGCTGAATGTCTGCCCCGCGTAGCTGCCGACCGCATTTGCATAATAGGCGTTTTGCTCGTTAACGGTGAAAGCAAGTTTGTTTAAGCCTACAATTTCATAAAAGTTCTTGTCATACATGATGACAAATTTTGCCGTGCCGCAGTAGAAATTGGCGGAGGGCGAAACTCTTACAATAATCTCGTCCCCCCGGGCGGCGGCGGTAACGGGTATTAATTGGTCGCCGAAGGACTTATATGTTGCAACAGTTGCGCCGTACACGGGGTTGGGGATGTAAATAAATACAAGCTTGTTCCCGGTTAACTGCAAAGTCAACTCGCTTGTGTTGTTCATGGGAACATAACCGGCAAAAGAACGGGCGCTTTCAGTTACGGTCTTTGTGACCTGTCCGCTTGCGATTTTATCCGTCCCTAATTTCTCTCCTGTTTCCGAGTTTAAACGATATTCCACAGTGTAGCTTACGCTTTTAAATTCCAAGTTGGCAATCGCCGTGTTTATAGCCTCCGCCATGGCATCAATTAACGGTTGTTGTTTGGGTTCCAAGCCATAGACCACCGAGTTTACAGCATTTGTCAATTCCGCCCAACTTTCCGCCGTATAAAGATTTTCGTCATAAGTATTCGCCGCGGCAATTGCCGCCTCAACTGCGGAATAGTCGGTTTCAAGTGTAGCTATGGCCGCTTCCACGCTGAGCAGGGCATTGACCATCTGATAGGTGTTTACCAGCGGGTGATAAGGGCTGGGGTTATCCTTGACGGGGAAAGCGGTATTGGTATTGGTCAGCAAAATATCTCTGACTTGGGCACCCGTCAATTCCGGATTGACGGACCAAGTAAGTGCCGCCACTGCCCCGGCAACGGGGGCGGCCATGGATGTGCCGCTCATATAGTTATAGTTGTTTGATATATAGCAGCTGTAAACGGATTGCCCGGGAGCGCAGATGTCTACCTGTGAGCCGGCATTGGAAGAAGTAGCCTGCATATAGTCCAAATCACCGTCGTAGCGGGCGGAGCCGATAATCATAATCCTCTCGTTAATTTTGGTTATCATTTCGGCGCCGATGCCGGTGAGGTTGGTATAAGTAACAGAGCAAAAATATCCGTTATAGATTGCATCCTGCGAGTAGCCGTTCTGGCCGTTTCCGGAGGATTGCGTTACAATAAATTCATAGCCCGCATTAAGCAAGGGGACCATAACGGCTTTGCTTTGATTTGCGTAGCTTTTTACATAAGCATTCGTCTCCGGCGGCCCGTAGCCGGAGATATCTTCCCCAAGACCTAACGAAAAGTTTACCACCTTTGCACCCGCTTCTACGGTTTTGGTAAGCCCTGAATAAAGATGAGCATCCGTGCCCATTAGCGTGTCCCAATTATGACTGTAAACCTTTGTATCCCAAAGTATTCCCGTTACACCCATGCCGTTGTTGGGCACCGCGCCCATAATTCCCGCCAC
>DCTF01000117.1 GCA_002329225.1 Ruminococcaceae bacterium UBA1447 | reverse complement strand
TATAAATCACTTGCCCGGAAAATATTGATGCAAAAGACCCTTGATTTTGCCCGGCAAATGGGACTCACCCCCGGTTCGGTAAAGATTACCTCCGCAAAAAAACGTTGGGGATCCTGTACTTCAAAAAAGAACATAAATTATTCCTGGCGGCTTATTATGGCTCCGGAGAGCGCAGTGAATTATGTGGTTATCCATGAGTTGGCGCATTTGGCTCAATTGAATCATTCCCGCAGGTTTTGGCAGCTTGTCGAAAAATATGTTCCCGACCGTAAAGAGCAAAGCGGAAAATTG
Source organism: Ruminococcaceae bacterium UBA1447 (assembly GCA_002329225.1). GTDB lineage: Bacteria > Bacillota > Clostridia > Oscillospirales > Acutalibacteraceae > UBA1447. The sequence continues at coordinate 7,803 of DCTF01000117.1, read as the reverse complement.
CGGGAACTTCAGGATAGATTGTCAGTTGAAAATTGGGATTAATAAAAATATGATAAATTTGAGGAGGAGTAAAAATGGCGGAATTTAAGTGGGAGATAGTTCAAAGCATAGGTGTTCTTTCCGAGAATGCCCGCGGATGGACAAAAGAGCTTAACCTTGTAAGTTGGAATGAGCGTCCGGCAAAGTTTGACATCCGTGAGTGGTCGCCCGATCACGGTTCCATGAACAAGGGGCTTACCTTTACGCAGGAAGAAATGGAAACCCTTAAAGAACTTTTAAACGGGCTTGAAGATTTAGACTGAGACTTTCCGAGAAAAGTTGCGGCAAACGGCAGTTAGCGATTGTGCCTGTTTGAGCCGACAGCCTTTTCTGCCGCAGAAGGTGTCAAAAAAAAACAGCCCCGCTTCGGAGAACTCTGAAACGGAGCTGTCTTTATATTGCTTGGAATGCGGCCGGATTTTTACAGTGTGTTTATGCTGACCTCCACAAACAGGTGATTAGCGGTAAAGGGCGAAAAAATAGCGGCCCTTGCGGGAGCCGCTATAGAAAGTTTAAATGTTGACTGATAGACTGTCCGTTTGTAAAACTACCGGCAGGTCTTTACCGACTAAAATCTGATTACACCAGCTCTCAAAATCCACAAATCTGTGGGTTGAGACAGAGGTTTCGGCGCCCAAAGGAGCGAACTCCTCTTCCGTTTGTTCTTTAGATTCGTTAGAAACGGGATATTTAATATACTTAAAGTACTTAAATTTTTTGTAGTGGTTGGCATACTCCGCCCAGGTTCTGTAAATTATGCGGACACCGGAGTTGACGCTTTCATAAACTGTAAAACCGTTCTCGTCTTTTTGAATCAGAATCTGAGAGTGTTTATTGCGAGCACGGTTGTCATCGCTGCTAAGTATTTGAGAAAGCCTTATATGTGAACCCAAAGGAGTCATTTCGATAAAACGCCGTGTATTTTCCGCCGTGATTGCACGATCGGAACCTGTTCCGACACAACGCAGCAAATCATTTTCCGTGCCGCGGGAGTTGCTCACACCGCATCCCCAAAGAGTTTTGTATACCATTGAGGCAAAGGCCCAGCATTTGTTCCTGCCATAGGAACGGCCGCCGCTCGGCCATTTTTCCAAGGGAAGGGTAACGCCGTTAATTTCGTAAGTTTCCGCCGCCATTGCTCTTGAGGGCATGCCTGCAAAAAGAGCAATTATCAGGATAAAAACCAGTAAAACGGAAGTTGCCTTTCTTAATAAAATGCTTCGTTCATCTCCTTTTCGGGACTAAAAATTGAAGTGTTTTCCCGAACGGTTTTTTGACAAATCCCGCATAAAATAGCACAGTCCTTCAAAAAATGCAAGCAAAAAATGAAAAAAGACCGAAAAAACCGCTTTTCAGGCGGTTTTTTCGATTAAATAGCAGTTAATATTTTTATTCGGAATCAGGTCTTTAAAGCCTTATTCTGTTTTTTCCAATAGTATCTGAAGTAAGGGTTACCCTTTATTCCCGGCTGTCCGCTAACACCGTCTCCGGCATATTTGAGAATCAATGCCTCTTCCTTTGATGCCGCATCAAGCATTAAACTTTTCATTATGCCGTAATCGGGGTTATTAAAATCTAAAGCACCTGCCGCCTCTAAAAAGTCTTTTTCCAAAGTGTCCCTTTCTTTCAGGTAATCCGAAAGACGGCTGATTCTGTTTTCTAAAACCATGCGGTGAAAGTTTTCTCTCATCAGCCAATAGCTCAGGGCTTCCTTTTCCTCTTCTTCCGAAAAGAAAATCCCTTTTTCATCAGTCATCCAATAAGGCTTAAAAACACTGATGCAGGGTGTAGAACTGCCGGTGACCCAGTAAGTCGGCGTTTTTTCTCTCAATTCAACCACATAACTGCCTGTGGTATGGTCGCCGAAAATGAACCCCCCGTGCATGCATACGCTTTTTAAGGANNAAACCGTCTCCTCATGGCGTCTTAAAATATCCATCATTGTCTTTGCTGTAATGTTACCCTTATGTTTTTCCAGCTCTTCGGCGGCGATGCACGCTCTGGATTTTGACCCGCTGAAATGGGTGAAAACAGGTTCAGTGTAGCATTCGGCAAAGTCAAAACTCTTTTCGTCCTTGCACCAACCCTTATCCACCGCATTTTTAATAAGCTCCGGATGGCTTTTGTCAAAATCTTTGCCTATGGAAAGGCGGTTTGAAATAACCCGCACATCCCGCACCTTTTGGGCAACCCAAAATTTTCCGGCGGTTTCTAAAACCCAGGCCTCATCTGGGTCGGCTATTAAAAAGGCATTGTGGTAGGTAAACTTTTTGTTATAGCCGCAGTTGCCGCCCTGACCGTGCTCCTCCAACAGCTTTGTAATAAGCTCCAAGGCTTCAGCGGCGGTTTTGCACCGTTCAAGGGCGAGGCGCATCATGTCCATTCCCAGGAGGGAATCATCGGCATATTTTTCTTTTGTAAAGACCGCCTCGTTGCCGATGTTCAGGCCGAATTCATTGGCTCCCATCTCGCAGCCCCACATCCAGGAAGGCTTTAAAAGAAGCACCTCGTAGGTTAAGGGAACCTGGTCGATTTCAATATAAGTGCATTTGACTTTTGTGTTTTCGGGGTGGTTTTTGCGGGGGACTCGTATTAAAAGGTGAGGTTCATTCGGTTGGCGGTCACTGTTTTTTGCAAATAGAGTTATGCCGTCTTTTGTGGAATTGCCTAAGGCTACCATAGTGTCGCACATATTAATTCCTCCCAAACAGTATTTCAAGGCTTTTGTCTGATTTATTAGTATACATCAACAGTATAGCCTAAAATCGCCGGGCTTTAAAGACTTTAATCGGTTGTCGGAAAAGAAGTATTAAGCTTAAAGATTAAATTTCTTGACAAACGGCAAGCAATGTGATACTGTTGGGCTCGAAAAAATGTTGAAATTCAGACAAAGACTGTGAACGGAAGAGTAGGCTATTTGAAAGTTTCAGCGAGTCGATTACGGTGAGAGTTCGGCACGGAAGAATAGTTGAAGAACATCCGGGAGTTTCTAACCGAAAGCTGTGTCAGTAGGCTTAGAAGTGATTGCCGCTTTAAGGCAAATAAAAGTGGGTAGGTCCTGCGGACTTACCAATTTGGGTGGTACCGCGAATTTAAACCTTCGTCCCTTTCGGGATTGAAGGTTTTTTATTTTTAGAGCATTGAAGGAGTGAAAAGTAATGAAAGACTTTTCCAGAAGCCATTATTGCGGACGAATCAGAGAAACGGATATAAATAAAAAGGCGACTGCCATGGGCTGGGTACAGACCGGCAGGGATATGGGCGGTGTTATTTTTATTGACTTGAGGGACAAGACGGGAGTCCTGCAAGTAGTCTTTGACTTTCAGTATTTTGACGAAGAGCAGTTCAGATTAATTGAAGGTTTAAGGTCCGAGTATGTAATTGCCGTAAAGGGTACGGTCAGAGAGAGGGATGAGGAAACCTATAATCCGAAAATTCCTACGGGAACCGTGGAGTTGAAGGCCGAAGAATTTATAATACTTTCCGAGGCAAAGCCCTTGCCGTTTCCCATAGATGACAATGTAAGCGTAAGAGAAGATTTGAGAATAAAATACAGATATCTGGATTTAAGGCGTCCGAAAATGTATCAGAACTTTCTCTTGAGAAACAGGGCGGTTAAAAGTATCAGAAACTATTTGGAAGACCATGACTTTATGGAAGTGGAGACTCCTATTTTAACCAAGAGTACCCCGGAAGGCGCAAGAGACTACCTTGTGCCAAGCAGAGTTCATAAAGGTGAGTTCTATGCCCTGCCCCAGTCACCTCAGGTGTTCAAGCAGCTGCTTATGGTGTCGGGCTTTGACAGATATTATCAGGTTGCCAGATGTTTCAGGGATGAGGACTTGAGAGCGGACAGGCAGCCGGAATTCACTCAGGTGGATATTGAAACTTCCTTTTTGAGCAAGGAAGAAATTCTGGACATATTGGAAGATATGTTCAAAAAAATCTTTAAAGATGTTTTGGACATAGATTTTAATGAACCTTTCCCCCGAATGACTTATCAGGAGGCCATGGATTCCTACGGTTCCGACAAGCCGGATATCCGTTTCGGAATGAAGATAGTGGATGTGACCGAAGAAGTCAGAAATTCGAGCTTTAAAGTGTTTGCGGATACAATAAAGTCCGGCGGTTCGGTGCGCTCCATCAATATCAAAGGCGGAAATGCTCTGACCAGAACTGAAATAGATGAATTGACGGAAAAGGCCGTTTCTTACGGGGCAAAAGGTATGGCCTGGATAGGAATAGATGAAGACAGGAATTTGAGGACCATTCTGACCAAGTATTTTACCGAGGAAGATATGGAAGCCTTGCTCCAGAAGATGGAAGTTGAGCCGGGAGACTTTTTGATTTTCTGTGCCGACAGGTTGGAGGAAATATGTAAGGTCTTGGGTTCTTTGAGGCTGGATATCGGAGATAAATTCGGCCTCAGAAGAAAAGATGATTTTAAATTCCTGATGGTGNNTATTCCGAGGAAGAGCACAGGTATGTAGCCATGCACCATCCGTTTACCATGCCTGTGGCCGAGGATTTGGATAAAATGGAAACAGACCCTTTGAGCGTTAAAGCCGAGTCCTACGACGTAGTCTTGAACGGTATTGAATTGGGGTCAGGTTCTTTGAGAATATATCGCCCGGATATTCAGGAAAGGATGTTTAAATTATTAGGCATCAGCAATGAAGAAATTGACAGACGCTTCGGTCATATTATTCAGGCTTTCCAATACGGTACTCCGCCTCACGGAGGATTTGCCTTCGGCCTGGACAGACTTATTATGCTGATGGCTCAAGAGGACAGCATCAGGGAGGTAATAGCTTTCCCGAAGAATAAAGAAGCTGAATGCCTCCTGACCAATGCACCCGGTATAGTTGATGAAAAGCAGCTTCAGGATTTGAGTATTGCCGTGGTTTCCGAAGACGGAATCGTACAGAGGGAATCGGTTGCCGAGAAAGCGGCGGTTGAAAAGGTTGCCGATATAGGGTCTTATGCGGAGATGTCCATGCTCAATCTGGACAACAATTCCAAATTAAGTTTTGAGAAGCATATTGACGATTTAATCGAGTTTACCAAAGAACTGAGGGGATTAAACCTTGATGATTACAAGCCGACAATCAATGTCCACCCGATTATTAATTCTACAAGAAGAGATGAAGTAAAGACGGAGTTTACCAGAGATGAACTTCTTGCGGGTACCGACAGGACAGAAGAAGGCTATATACTTGTGCCGAAAATAATTGAGGAAAATTAGAAAGGGATGACATTATGGATTCCAAACAAAGATATACAGATTATTTTGATAAGTTGGAAAAAGAGAATGAAAAAATCAAGGCGTACAGAACCATAGGCAGGGAATACGCCATGGAAGCCTTGGAAAATAATGATTCGCCCTTTCCCGTAGTCTTTGACGATCAAATTTCCACCAAGGGAATCAGGACCACGGCAAACTCCAAGATGCTGGAAAACTATGTTCCTCCCTTTGATGCCACTATTGTAGAGAGAATTAAACAGGCCGGGGGAGTGATTTTGGGCAAGACAATCACAAAGGAATTCGGTGTAGGCGGCTCTGAAAACGATTTCGGCACCTGTGCGGCGGTAGCTCACGGTGAAAACATTACAGGCTTTTCTACGGATTATAAGGGCTCTATGTATTCGGGCGCTCGTGAATACGGACTTTTTGCCTATAAGCCCACCTATGGAACAGTTTCCGGATACGGAATCATTCCCGTGGCTTCTTCTGTGGACAGAGTAGGGATTTTATCCAAAACCTTTGACAATATACCCAAAGCGATGGATATAGCGGCCGGCAAAGATGAGAGGGATGGCACAACTTTTAACTGTGATGCGGACTTTTCAAAATTGGAAGACGTGGATTTGGGAAAAGTAAAACTTGCCGTTATAAACGAGATTGAAGGTTTTGAATATGCGGAAGAAGTCTTTAAAAAATTAAATCTTCCCGTGGACAAAGCTCAACCTGAGTGTTTGAAATATGCCCTGCCCGCCTATGAAATAATTTCAAGCGGGGAATTTGCAACCAATATGGAAAAATTTGACGGTATAAGTTTCGGTTACCGTTCAAAGGACTACAACAATGTTGAGGAATTATATAAGAACTCCAGGACGGAAGCATTAGGAAAAGATGTGCAGGCAAAAATTATGTTCGGCAACTTCGTACTGAGTGAGGGAAAATACGAACTTTACTATGTTCAGGCTATGAAAGCCAGAACTATGATAAAGGAAGAATTTGATAACTTGCTGGAAAATTATGAATTCTTAATTGCTCCGATAAATCCGTATTACGTGACCGCCTCGGACTTGGCCGGTTTGCCGTGCATATCAATGCCTTTCGGGAAAGAGGGTTTTTTGATAACCGGCAGAGCCTTTAACGACAAGAGATTGTTGGAGTTCAGCAAGAAGATTGTTTCCAAATTGGAAGGTGATAAATAATGGCGAAAAATTATGAAACCGTAATGGGTTTGGAAGTTCACGTAGAGCTTAAAACAAACACCAAAATATTCTGCAACTGTTCCACAGAATTCGGTGTGGAACCGAATGTAAACACCTGTCCCGTCTGTCAGGGTCTTCCGGGTGCTACTCCGGTTTTAAATGAAAGAGTTTTGGAACTGGCCGTAATGGCGGGTCTGGCTACCAATTGTGAAATAACAAGGGTCGGCAAGCAGGACAGGAAGAATTATTTTTACCCCGACTTGGGCAAAGGCTACCAAATATCACAGGCCGACAACCCCATTTGTCACGGCGGATATTTGGATATAGAAACCTCCTTGGGTAAAAAGAGAATAAGAATAAACCGGATGCATATTGAAGAGGATGCCGGTAAGCTGGTTCATGAAGAAGGTCTCGGCAGTCTTGTAGACAACAACAGGGCCGGGGTCCCTTTAGTGGAGATAGTCTCCGAGCCGGACTTGAGGTCGGCGGAAGAAGTTTTAGCCTATTTACATAAGCTGAGGGCGATTTTGACCTATACGGGTGTTTCGGATGCCAGGATGAACGAAGGTTCGTTCAGATGCGACGTGAACCTGTCCGTCAGGGAAGTGGGGGATGAGAAATTAGGCACCCGTGTGGAGATGAAGAATATAAACTCTTTCCGATCAATTCAAAGGGCAATAGAGTATGAAACCGCCCGTCAGATAAAGGCTGTGGAATCCGGGGAAAAATTGTTCCAGGAAACCAGAGGTTTTTCCCAGGACACCGGAAAGACCTATTCCATGAGAAGCAAAGAAAATGCGGCCGATTACAGATATATGCCCGATCCGGATCTGATGCCTTTAGTCATAACGGACGAAAAAATTAATGAGTTAACTGAAGCTTTGCCCGAGCTGCCGGATGCCAGAAAGGCAAGATATATAGAAAAATATGGTCTCGGCAATTATGATGCGGAACAACTGATATCTTCCATAGAAGTTGCCACATTCTTTGAGGAAACCGTAAAAAAGGGAGCGGATCCGAAATCCGCGGCAAATCTTATCATTACCGATATATTCAGATTGACAAGCCCCGAAGACTTTAATGTAAATATAGCACCGGAGGATTTTGCCCGGATAATTGAATTTGTAGAGACCGGCAGAATAAATATCGGCAGTGCAAAAAAGGCAATAGAGTTCATATTTGAAAATCCCGAGCTGACTCCCGAAGCCATAGTTGTAGAAGAAGACTTGGAACAGATAAATGACAGGGAACTGCTTTCAAAAATGATTGATGAGGTATTGGCAAAGAGTGAAAAGGCTCTGAAAGAGTACAAGTCCGGGAAAG
>DCTF01000112.1 GCA_002329225.1 Ruminococcaceae bacterium UBA1447 | reverse complement strand
GATAGTCGGTACGGGTACCCACCGGGAACTGCTTAAAAACTGCCCCGAGTACTATGAAATTGCGGCTTCCCAACTTTCTCCGGAGGAATTGAAATGAACAACGAAAATAAACCGAGAGAAAATATTCAAAGACCGGGCCTCGGCCCCGGGCCCGGGCCCGGACCCGGAAGGGGTCCCATGGGCCGTGCAATGGCGGGGGNNAGGGGAAAAGGCAAAAGATTTTAAGGGAACCATGAAAAAACTTGCGGCATATTTAGGTAAGTATAAGTGGCCTCTCCTTTTTGTGGCCCTTCTCTCCGCCATGTCTACTGTTTTCTCAATTATCGGCCCGAGAATCATGGGGAAGGCTACAGATGTATTGTATGCAGGGCTGATGAACCGGCTTGCCGGTTCCGGTTCGGTGGACTTTGATAAAATCGGTAAAATCTTGATCAGTTTAGCAGTTCTGTACGGAGCCGGCGCCGCGCTTTCATATCTTCAGGGATTCGTAATCTCACATGTTACGGCCAAAGTCACACAAAAACTGCGCAGTGATATCTTTAATAAAATGCACCGCTTACCATTCAGGTTTTATGATAAAACAACCCACGGAGAAGTTCTCAGCCGGATTACCAATGATGTGGACACCATAAGTCAGACCCTTACTCAAAGCCTTCCGCAAATCATTTCCGCCCTAACTACCGTAACAGGGGTTACGGTGATGATGCTCGGCATCAGTTTTCGCCTGACTTTGGTAGCATTCTGCGTTGTGCCCGTGAGTATGTTTTTTGTGGTTGCCATCGTTAAAAAGTCCCAGAAACACTTCAAAAATCAACAAAAACATCTCGGAGAAGTCAACAGCCATGTGGAGGAAATGTTCGGCAGTCATGCGGTAATAAAGGCTTTTTCGAAGGAAGAAGAATCTGTAGAAACCTTTTCCCGCTACAACGATGATTTGTACACGGCAACTCAAAAAGCCCACTTTCTTTCAGGCCTTATAATGCCGGTAACAAGCTTTGTGCGCAACCTCGGCTATGTGGCGGTCTGTATAGTTGGCGCACTTTTTGCCACGAAGGGCACAATTTCCGTGGGCGATATACAGGCCTTTCTTCAGTATGTGCGTTCACTTCATCACCCCGTATCTCAAATCTCAAACATATCAAATGTTCTTCAGCAAACGGCGGCGGCTGCGGAGAGGGTATTCGAATTATTATTGCAGGAAGAAGAAGTTGCCGACAGACCCGATGCAATTACAATTAACCGGGACAGTTCCGCTGCCGACACCGCATTAAGCAAGCATATTCGGGGGCAGGTCCGTTTTGAAAATGTGAACTTCGGCTATACTGCCGGGAAAAATGTAATCAACAACTTTTCCGCCTGCATTAACCCGGGGCAAAAAATAGCTATTGTAGGCCCTACGGGAGCGGGCAAGACAACAATCGTAAAACTGCTAATGCGCTTTTATGATGTGACGCAGGGCTCTATCAGCGTTGACGGCAACGACATCAGGCTCTTTAAGCGAAACGAGCTTCGTTCTCTTTTCGGTATGGTCTTGCAGGAGACCTGGCTTTTCAGCGGCACCATAGCGGACAATATCCGCTACGGCAAAACCGATGCAACCGATGAAGAAGTACAACGTGCCGCCGAGTTTGCCCGGGCAGACCATTTTATCAGAACGCTGCCCGGCGGTTATAACATGGTTCTCAATGAAGAAGTGAGCAATATATCTCAGGGTCAAAAACAATTATTGACCATTGCCAGGGCATTTTTAGCCGACCCGCAAATACTGATTCTTGATGAGGCCACAAGCAGTGTGGATACCCGCACGGAACAGCTTATACAAAAGGGCATGGAAAGCCTTATGAAAGGGCGCACCGCCTTTATTATCGCCCACCGCCTGTCCACCATACGCAATGCGGACTTGATTTTAGTTATGAATGAAGGGGACATTGTGGAAAAGGGCACCCACAGCGAATTACTGGCTGAAAAAGGTTTTTACGCCAACCTCTATTACAGCCAGTTTGAAACAGCGGGGTAAGAAAAAGCATATCAAAGGGTATGAAAAAGCGGCCTCGGATTAATTCCGGCCGCTTTTTTATTAAGAAAATATCTTGATTAGAAATCTACCAAAATCAGTTTTTTATCTCCGAAAAAATCTCACCTGTTAGAAAACCAAAATCAGACCGATTGAAAACCGGAAATCAGACCGATTGAAAACGCGAAATCAGACCGATTGTGCTTGCATAATCTCACCGATTGAGTTAAAATGTGCGTAAAGAGGTGAGACAAATGAACAAAAACGAGTATAAACCACGAATTATCGACAGAAAAATAGAAGAGTATTTATCAATCTTCGGAGCTATATGCATTGAGGGGCCAAAATGGTGCGGTAAAACATGGACATCATCATATCACTGTAAAAGCAAATTTATGCTCGGCGACCCGGATGGAAACTTTCAGAACAGAAGTTTGGCAGAATTGTCTCCGTCTCTTGTACTTGAAGGCGAAACACCAAGACTGATTGACGAATGGCAAGAGGTTCCGCCTCTTTGGGATGCAGTCCGCCATAAAGTTGACCGGAAAAGCGAGAAAGGTCAGTATATCCTCACAGGCTCTGCAACGCCAAACCATAAAGGCATTATGCACAGCGGCGCAGGCCGAATCGCACGTCTGAGGATGCGACCTATGTCATTATACGAATCCGGAGATTCTTCGGGAAAGGTTTCGCTGAAAGATTTGTGCGAGGGTAAGTTGACACCGGTCATGACAGGAGAGGTTGACCTGCCCAAAATCACCGAATTGATTTACAGAGGCGGTTGGCCGGGAAATATAGATACTCCTGTTGACAAGGCGGGACTCTTGCCCAACGAATACCTGAAAGCCGTAATTGAGGATGACATATATCGCATTGACGGGATAAAGAGAGATGTTGCAAAAATGAATTTGTTATTGAAATCTCTTGCCCGTAATGAAAGCACTACCGCAACCAACAAAACATTAAAAGGTGATGTTAAAGCAACAGATGATGAAGATATTGACACCGACACCATTGCGGTTTATCTGGACATTTTTACAAGGCTGTTCTTATTGGAAAATCAACCGCCGTTTGCTTCAAATATACGTTCTTCCGTTCGTTTAAAACAAGCTGAGAAAAGACATTTTGCCGACCCGTCCCTTGCTTGCGCTTTACTCAAAGCAACTCCGGCCAGATTGATAAACGACTTGGAAACCCTCGGCCTTTTATTCGAGGCTCTTTGTGAAAGAGATTTGCGTATTTATGCCGATTCATTTGATGCAAAGCTTTATCATTATCAGGATTATGATAATGGAGAAATTGATGCGGTTATAGAACTTGCAGACGGCAGATGGTGTGCATTTGAAATCAAACTCGGTGCAAATCAGATTGACAAAGCTGCTGAAAAACTAATTAAACTGAAAGAATCTATTGAAGCTAACAGCGGTATTGCACCATCTGTGTTATGTGTAATCTGCGGTTTATCAAATGCCGCATATATGCGCAGCGACGGCGTGTTTGTTGTTCCGATTACTGCGTTGAAAGACTGATAATATCCTCCAACATATAATCTTTTTTTGCTTTACATATATCCGGTTGGGCAACTTTTCAATTTTAGCGGCTTAAGTTACCTTATTGCCGCATAAGCAATTAAGTCAACAGCAGTTTGTCGTCCGCCTCGTCGGAACCGCTTGCGGAACTGAACATATGGAGAAGTTTTTCCACCGTCAGGTTCTTTTTTTCTTCGCCCTTGATGTCCAGAACAACCCGACCGGCATAAAGCATAACCAAACGGTCGCCCATGGCAATGGCATCCCTCATATTGTGGGTAATCATAAGGGTTGTCAGGTTGTCCTTTTCAACAATTGTTTTGGTTATGTCCAGAACCTTCGGAGCGGTTTTGGGATCTAAAGCCGCTGTATGTTCGTCCAAAAGCAAAAGCTTGGGTCTTTTAAGTGTTGCCATAAGCAGGGTAAGGGCTTGTCTTTGCCCGCCGGAAAGCAGTCCGACTTTTGCGGTTAGTCTGTGTTCCAGCCCTAAATCCAACTCTTCCAACAGACGGTAGTATTCCTTGCGTTCGCTTGCTCTTATACCCCAACTTAACCCGCGTTTTTTTCCTCTGCGCAGGGCGAGGGCCAGGTTTTCTTCAATCCCCATGTTCGCCGCTGTACCCATCATGGGGTCCTGAAATACCCGTCCGATAAAAGCCGCCCTTTTGTGTTCGGGCAAGGGAGTCACATCGGAACCGTCGATTATAATTCTCCCTCCGTCGGTGGAGTATACACCGGCAATGGCATTGAGCATCGTGGATTTGCCCGCTCCGTTGCCGCCGATAACCGTTACAAACTCCCCTTCGGAAATGGTGAGGGAAAGGCCGTTCAGCGCCACATTTTCATTTACCGTGTTACGGTTAAAAATCTTTTTTATGTTTACAATCTCAAGCATTTTCGGCATCTCCTTTCCGGATTTGCCTCTTATTGGCTATTTTTTCCTTCCAATGAGGTACGGCCAGGAAAACCGCCACCACTACGGCAGTGAGGAGTTTCAGATAGTTCGGGTCAAGTTTGAGCCAGAGAACGGTCTGGATAACCACATAATACACCACTGCGCCTAATACGACGCCCAAAAGACGTAAAGCAAAGTTTTTGAAAATTTTACCGAAAATGACCTCGCCTATTATAACGGCGGCAAGACCTATAACAATGGCTCCCCGCCCCATATTGATATCCGCAAAACTTTGATACTGGGCCAATATTCCGCCGGAAAAAGCAACAAGGCCGTTGGAGAGCATAAGACCCAACATTTTGTTAAAATCGGTATTTATACCCTGAGCCCTTGCCATATTAAGGTTGTTGCCGGTGGCTCTTATGCCACAGCCCATTTCCGTACCGAAAAACCAGTAAAGGGCTGCGATTATTACAATATTTATCAGCCCCACCACTATAATCGGCGACCAATAAAAAGGCTTGTCCCCTTTGATAGCCTCCTGAAGGTATCTGAGAGAAACAAGCAGGCGGTAATTATTGACGTTTATAGCCTGATTTGCCCTGCCCATAATAGCCAGATTCACGGACCAAAGGCCTATTTGTGTTAAAATCCCGGCAAGGATGGGGGAGATTCCGAAAGAGATATGGAAAACGCCGGTTACAAAGCCCGCAAGCATCCCTGCCAAAAAAGCAAAAAGCAAGGCCACTAGCACATTTTGACCCTTTAGTATCAATATGACGCATACGGCGCCGCCCGTGCAAAATGAGCCGTCCACCGTTAAGTCCGCCATATCTAAAATCTTGTAGGTCAAATAAACTCCGACGGCCATTATACCCCATATTAAACCCTGAGATACGGCGCCGGGAAGTTGGCCAAGAAGATTTAAAAAACTCAGATCCATGGTCTTTCTCCTAAATGATTGCGGCAATGTATCCGTCTTTCCGCATACCTCGTTTAACACTCTTATTACAACAGGTCTGAATTGCCGCATTAAGCCGCAGCAATTCAGACCTCAAGTTTTTCAGGTGTAAATTGCCCGATTCAACCAATCAGCTGATAGCCACATAGCCTTCCGGAGCTTCAAGATTGAAGGCCTTGAATCTTTCGGGAACATATTTATTGGTGAAGTCCGGCGCGTATTCAATGGGCATTTCGGAAATCTTGCTTTCACCTGTAAGAACCTTATAGGCCATAATGCCCGTTGCGTAGCCCAAATCATAGTAGTCGATGGAAAGGGTGGCCAAGCCGCAGCCTTTGCAAGCGCCCTCTTCACCGGCGAACACGGGAATCTTTGCCGGAGCGCAAATATTGTCCACAATACCGGCGTTGGATGCGACGGTGTTGTCGGTGGGAACGTAAATTACATCGACTTCTTTTGTGGCGTTCGTGGTAACCGCAGCCAAGTCGTTGGAGTCGGAAAAAGGATAAAGCTTGGCTTCATAACCGAGTTCTTCAAGGTGGGTTTTAATTGTGTTTACCTGATAAATCGAATTGGCTTCCGCCGTGCAATAGATAAGGCCTACTTTCTTTGCTTCGGGGAAGAATTCTTTAATCATTTCAGCCTGCTTATCCAAAGGAGCAAGGTCTGAAGTGCCGGATACATTTGTACCCACGGTGCCGTCAAAGTTTTCCAGATTCAAAGCGGCGCCGTATTCGGTTATGGATGTGCCCAAAACCGGGATGTCGGCAGTGGCGGTGGCGCAGGCCACAAGAGCGGGGGTGGCGTTTGCCATAATCAGGTCAACCTTTGACGATACAAAGCCGTTAGCTATAGTGGTGCAGGTATTTGCATCACCCTGGGCGTTTTGTTCGTCAAACTTTACCTTGTCCCCGAGCTTTTGAGTCAGGGCGTCACGGAATCCCTTTGTCGCCGCATCCAAAGCTTCATGCTGAACCAACTGCAGAATACCGACATTATAGGTTTTTTCCTCCTGCTTGTTGTTGCATGCGGCCATGGACAAAACCAGAGCAACAGCCATAACAACAGCCAATACTTTCGCAAACTTTTTCATAATTTTCCTCCGTACATATTATTTATACATGAAAACCGCAAAATAATGCATATTAAAACGGCACATGCACTATTCCCGCTGAAAAAGGGAATAGTGCAAATAATTTACAACATTTGCATTATTTTGTCAATGATAAAAGTTGAAAAGCACTCAATCTTTGAAAGCTTTTACACTCCCTGTGGATAAATATTCGATTTTTACTCCCATTACACTTTTGAGAATATTATAAGCATCAATACCGGTGCAATGACCGGTAAAATATTCGGCGCCGGTCTCCAATAAAATACACCCTATCCGTTTTAAGTTGTCCGGACTTTCACCTTGACCGGAAGTACGGTTACACAGGTGAAAACCCCCGATAACATAGTCGGGGAAGAAGCCGAATTTCTCCTTAAANNTCAATATTTACTATTCCCCTATGAGCACAACCGGCAACAAGCATAGTTTTATTCCCCTGTCGGACTATAAGATTCTGTTCATGCAAAAAGGGATCAGCTCTGAATGAGTCTCCCTCTTTAACTAACAGGTCTTTATTGCCTGAGGGAACAAATCTTTTACCCCTTACCGCGGCAAACAGTTCCAGCTCATCGTCAATTACTTTTGAGTCGTCACAAAAAACGAAGCGCTCGTTTTCCAAAAGGCTTTGATCTGCGCCGATGTAATCCTTTTCTCCTCCGGAGCGGTTGGCATAGTGCGGGGCGAAAGCCTCTTTGTGAACATATACTTCGGCGCGGCTGTTCAGGTTGAAAAAAGTTTTCAGTCCGCCGGCATGGTCATAGTGACCGTGGGATAATACCGCCAAATCAACTAAGGAGAGGTCAACACCCAGCCTTTTTGCATTTTCGGCAAAAGCGGAACCTGACCCCGTGTCAAAAAGGATTTTATTATTTTCCGTTTCAATATACAGGCTGAGCCCGTGTTCACTGATAAACTCCGCTGAAACACTTGTGTTCTCTGCAAGAACTTTAACAATCATATTCCGTTCCCCTTGTTTTCGCTCAAAAGCGCTTCAACTGTTATTTGGTAAACTTCCCTTACAGCATCACCTGAAGGGCAGTCTATATCCACTATGGTCATACCGCTGTTTATCGCCTCTACCGCTTTAGGGTCAAAAGGAATTTTACCTGCAAACAAAAGATTGTTTTCTCTGCAGTATTCCTCAATCTTACCGGTGTTATCCGGGTTGGTGTCATGTTTGTTTACGCAGACAGCTATGGGAACCCCGAAGTTATATGCGGTCTTTATTATTCGCTCCATATCACTTATACCTGAAAGAGAAGGCTCGGCCACAATCAGTGCCATATCCACCCCGCTGAGTGAGGCTATAACGGGGCAACCGATACCGGGGGAGCCGTCTATTACGGCAAGGCCTGTGTAGGTGTCGGCTGCGGATTTCATCCGATTTTTCACCTGACTCACCAATAAACCCGATGTCCCTCTACCCATTTTAAGTTGTGCCGTAGAAAAAACATTGCCGTCTTCATTAAAGAGGGTAAGCTCTCCCGCAATATCCGGCATTAAAACGGCTGCGCCGACAGGGCACAGTTCTTCGCAAACCCCGCAGCCTTCACAGCTAAAGAGTTCCACATGATGACCGCCCTCATCGCTTATAGCGCCAAAACGGCAGTTTTCCAGACATACACCGCAGTCTATACACTTATCCCTGTCAATTTGGGCCTTCGGCATTCCAAAATAATCTTCCGTTTCGGGCTCGTTTTTAAAGTTCATAACCAGATGCAGATTAGGTGCATCCACATCACAGTCGGCATAAGCCCTTGCAGATGAAAGCTTAATAAAGGCGGATGCCACCGTTGTCTTTCCGGTTCCGCCCTTACCGCTTAGAATCAGAAGCTGTTTCACTGTCCGCCTCCTCCATAATTTTATTAAGCAAGCCGGAGAACAGGGTTTTAAACCTTTCGTCTTCATCAGCCGCAATTAAAGCATCGGAACTGAGTTTGCCCAGTTGTTTGTCAAAAGGAATTCGCCCGAGAATGGGCACATTATTTTTTACACAAAAGTCTTCCGCCGGATTTTCTCCCGGGAGGCACTTATTAAGTACAACCCCGTGGGGCTTATTAAAAAGTCGAACCAAATCATAAACCATCTTCAGGTTGTGCGCCCCGAAAACCGTAGGTTCCGCAACAAGCAGGCAGTAATCGGCATCTTTTATGCTTTCCATAACAATACAGGCACTCCCCGGCGGGCAGTCAATAATTACGGTACCGCTCTCTTTGCGGACATCCTCCATAAGTTTTTCTATAATCGGAACGCCGGAAACTTCCCCAACATTCATTATACCCGAATGTGATTTAATCCGATTTGAATTTCCTCTCCGAATCTCTCCTATCGGCTTCTCTTTTTCGGTAATCGCTTTTTGAGGGCAGACCAAAACGCAGCCGCCGCAGGAATGACAAACTTCTTCAAAAACATAGGGTTTATCTTTCATAAAAGCAATTGCGTTAAACTTGCAAAATTCAACGCAATTGCGGCAGCCGTCACACAACGCCTTTTCAACAACGGGGATTTTTACACAAACCGTTTCTTTACGGACTTGCTCGGGCTTTAAAAACAAGTGTCCGTTAGGTTCTTCAACATCGCAGTCTACATACAGACAATCCCCCGCGACGGAAGCCAGGTTCACACTTAGGAGAGTTTTGCCTGTACCGCCCTTACCGCTGAGGACGGCAAATTTTTTAGCCATGGCGGTGCATCCCCGAATGGAATTCGTCCAGCAGAACCAGTTTTTCGGCTATAAATGCCTCAATGTTTTCAAGAGCCGTGCCGGGGATTGATTTATAGATTAAAACTTCCGCCCCGCTTAATACCTCTTGCGCATTGTTGCCGCAACGGGGGGTTAAAAGAGCTTCCGCTCCGTGGTCCGCCACAACTTGGGCAGCCCTGATTCCGGCACCGCCGCTGTCCGCAACAGCGGTATTGTCCAGATAATAACTTTCTTTTGACTTTGTATTATAGAACAAAAAATGGGGTGCCCGACCGAAGGATTGGGCTACTTGTGCATCCAAGTTCTGTTTTTCTACAGGTATTGCTATTTTCATAAGAGACCTCCGTTCTATTTTGCATGATAATTATTTCTTCCGTCTTTAAACGCTCTGCCTCGCCTGTGCCTATGCGCACAGGCACCTCCGCAACGCTCACCTTCTCCGTCACACAGACGATACTCCCCGCCCTCTATAACCAGGGCTTTGCCTTCCACTAAAGACCTGGCAAGCTTCTTCCTCGCACTGTCGTAAATACCTTGAACCGTAGTGCGGGAGATATTCATCTGCACGGAGCATTCTTCCTGTGTAAGCCCGTTATAATCGATGAGCCTTATGGTTTCATATTCATCTACCGTCATCCGCACTACATCTTCAATGTCAGCCGGGGCGGCATCAAGGGGACCGAAGCGGTTGTTATCGGGGAGACTGCAAACGTTCCTCCGTTTTCTCGGTCTGGGTATAATCCTTCACCTCGCTTAAACAGTTAAGACAACCGGAGCGTCCTCCGGTTATCTCAACATTAACTTACAGGTCCTGCAATTCTTTGTCAATGGCAGACAGTTGATTTTTCAGAACTTCTTTCCGTTCCTCAAGGAGTTCTTTTGGATTTTTTGAGGAATCTTGTCTGAACCCGAAACCTCTGCCGGAACCGCGGCCGAAACCGCGTCTGCAGGCAAATCCCAGGCCAAGACCTAAGCCGAGACCTGCACCGAGGCCGGCGCCGTATCTTGCGGCATTTGCTCCCGCACATTTACCCAGTCCCCTGCCGGTTCTCTCACCTGCACCGTTTGGACCTGTTCCGTCTCTTCTCGGCATAATGTTCACCTCCTTACCGTTATTGACATATGTCCGTTTCAATTAACATTATACATCATTTCCGACATATGTCAATAACTTTTCGGAAAAACTTATTCTTTTTCTATAAAACAGCAAAGGGGCGGACAGGTGTCCGCCCCCAAATAATTAATGTAAATTACTGAACTTCAAGTTTCAGCGAATCAACCTCTATAATCCTGCCGCTGCTTTCAACCGCTGCGAAAGTAACTGTCACATTCTGACCGTTGTTGAGAATAATTGCGTCCTTCGCTTTGGAAGCGGAGACGGAATAGTAAACATCTCCCCCGGCAAGCTTAATAAAGTACCAGCTTTCACCGCCCATAACGGCTGTACGAATTTCCGCCACGGTGCCGGTCACGGTTTTCACTTCATCCGGTTTAACCTCACCGGATTCGCCGCCTTCCTGTATATCATCAACATTAAATTCAACATTCATTCCCGCAGCGGTAAGAGCCTTTAAGTACTGTTCCAGACAATCGGTTAAGGAGTCCCCCACAACTTTAATTGTATTGTATTTTTCAACATGAATCATGGCAAAGCGCTGATTAACCTGCTCCGAGTCTTTCAATGCCATAAAATATGTAGGCTGATCCCCTACATTGATAAGCAGCGGGAAAGCGGCGGTGTAGCCCAAGTCCTGAACCATTCCCTGAGCCGTTTCCATAGCCGTGCTTTCCATAGCACCCGCCACCCGGTAATAAGTTGCAGCTTTTGTCCGCTGATTGATCAAAATAAAACCGATAATCGACTTGTCGCTTGTAACGGAGGTAACGCCGGTGTACAAATACACGTCATCATCTTTAGCTATAATAGAATTACCTTCCGTTGTCATATAAACATTCTTCTGCCCGAGTATGGAGTTCCAGAACCCGCCGTTGTATTTGCCGTGATAGTTGTATTGCTGTATCAACAGTTCCGAGGAGTACAGTCTGTCTATCCAACGCAAATCATCCGCATTTTTGACAGTTTCAAGGTCATAATACACGCTCGTACCGTTATTGGGGTTAAGCAGAACCATGCCCTTAACATCCACTCCGCCGAACATTCCGATTGTTTTGTCCATTACCGGGCAAATCCAAAAGGCATTGCTATCTTCATCCAACTCAAAAACCGGATTCCCGAAAATGTAGGTGGGGTAATCAAAACGCAACTTTCTTTTTAGCAGACGGCCTAAATGCTCCGCCGGCGAATACATCATCGGCTCTTTAAATTCCTCAAACTCGGTTTTCTGCGTAGCCATATTGATAACAATATAGCCGGGGAAGCCTTCTTTGCGGTTTGTAAACCACTTGATAATGTTGGCATAATCAAGGGTGGCAACACGAACGGGTTCACCCTTGTAGTTAATTTGCGGATATTCGGGGTAAACGGTAAATTGAGAAACCTTGCCCAAATTTGAAAGGGTACTCAAAGCCCTGTTTGCCAGATTAGCGGCCGCAGGTTCATCCAGACGGGGAATATTGCTGTAGGTTTTAGCATCCTGTTTTTCAATCTCGGTGGAAAATACTCCGTTTTCATTGACCGGCATTATCTCGCTATACTTTTTAGCGCGGAAAAACACGGAAGAAACGGCAAAGCCCAAGCCTACAACAATTCCGACTAAAAGGATTGCTATAACGGGAATAATTGAATGCTTTTTCAGATACGGGATATACTCCGGCTTTGCCATAGCCTTTGTGGTAAGGCCTGTAAGAACAATATAAATGGCAAAGACGGCGGCGATGAACATATAAAACTCGGGGGCTTTCAGGTTTATTGGGGGGAGCATAAGGTAATAATACAAAGCCGAAAGCAGCAGTGTACCCACAACACTGATGATAATTTTCAGCACCGCTTTTTCAGGCGGAATAATAATCTCTTTCTTTCTGTTCTTGCCTCTGGAGCCGAAATCTACTTTAATAGGATCCATAATCAATCTCCTTAAAAAATTTTCCTCAGGTCAAAATCGCTCGATTAAGTATACATTATAGCGCCCTCAATTACAAGGAAAAAGCGGGGCAAATCTTTCTCTTTCCGCCCAATCTTTATTGACGGCCTTTTCCCCTGATGATATAGTTATAAAAACAGTTTCATTAAGAAAGGATGTTTTTCTATGCTTAAGTTTTCCCCTTGTATAGAGATGATGTATCGCTCCCTGCCCTTTGCAGAGCGTTTTGCCGCAGTAAAGGCGGCGGGGCTTGATTGCGCAGAATTTTGGGGCTGGGCTCATCGGGATCTTGACGAACTCAAAGAGGCCTCTCAAAAAAATGCNNGCTCAAAGAATGAAGCCCTTGCGGAAGAATACGGGCAAAAGGCCCTCCTCTCCCGTGACAGCGGGGAAGTAATCGCCAGGGTGGTCGAAGAATCCCTCAAAACGGCAGAGTTTTTAGATGTGCCTGCTCTGATTATCACAACCGGGCAGGAACGGGAGGATATAAGCCGGGAAAAACAGCATGAATATGTTGTAAATGCACTGCGCCGGGTTGCGCCGCTTTTTGAAAGTGCCGGGATAACGGCGTTGCTTGAGCCACTTAATATTCTTTGCGACCACAAGGGTTATTTTCTTTACTCCGGTTATGAGGCTTTTGAGATTATCCGGGAAGTTGACAGTGAAAATGTAAGGCTTCTTTATGACATCTATCATCAACAGATAACCGAAGGCAACTTAATCCCGAATATCAGGGCTAACATTGAACTGATAGGCCATTTTCATGTGGCGGACAACCCCGGCAGGAACGAGCCGGGCACCGGAGAGATAAACTATAGGAATGTATTTAAAGCCATTGAGCAGACGGGTTATAAAGGATATATCGGCTTGGAATACAGCCCGACTATTGACGACACTACGGCGCTTAAAAACACAGTGGCCTTGGCTCAGTCATAAAATCAGTCACTTCAAACAACAATCTCGCCTGCTCTCTTTAGGCAGACGAGATTGTTGTTTTTTTAAGTTTTTAACTATTCCCGTGAGAGAATATGCCTTGCTACAACCACACCCGTAACAGAGGCCTGCATAAGCCCTCGGGTTATGCCTGCGCCGTCGCCTATGGCATACAGACGCCTGACATTTGTTTCAAAGTTTTCGGACACCTCCAATTTGGAAGAATAGAATTTAACCTCCACACCGTAAAGCAGTGTATTCTTTGAATAGAGTCCCGGCAAAACCTTGTCAAAAGCACGCAGGGATTCGATAATGCTGGTCAGATGGCGATGAGGCAAAACAAAAGAAAGATCCCCGGGTACCGCTGTGGTAAGGGTCGGGCGGGTGGTGGATTTGTTCAGCCTTGAAACATCGGTACGCCTGCCCATGAGAAGATCCCCCAAACGCTGCACCATAACGCCTCCGCCGGTGAGCATGTTCCCCAAACGGGCAACATATCTTCCGTATTCTATGGGTTGGTCGAAGGGTTGGGTAAACTTCGTGGAAACAANNCGGGGTATCAAACTCATGCGAAACAAGCAGGGCAAAATTGGTGTTTTCCGTAAGTGCGTTTGCATCGGCGTAGCTGTGTCCGTTAACCACCGCTATGCTTTTATCCGAGCTGTCATTGATATCGGCTACATAATGTTCTTCACTTACTATTCCGCCGGGGTTCATACAAAAGGTTCTTACTTTATTTTCAAAGGTGTCGGAATAGTAAATCATCTTTGCCTCATAAAGGTGCTCGGTTACCTTATCCATTATGGAATTGGGCACCTCCACTCTGACGCCGATATCCACCTCATTATTGCGCAGGCCGATACCGTGCTCACGGGCAATCCTGTTGAGCCATTCCGCTCCCCCGCGGCCGGGAGCGGCTATAACATAGTCCGCCTCAACTTCTTCGGTACTGCCGTCTTTAAAGGTGAGTAAAGCCCCCTTAGCCTCCCCGTCCTTAATAATCGGGTCGGCATGAGTGCGCTCCATAAAGGTAAAGCCCTCTATGGCGCTTAAATAGTCGTACATGGCTGCAAGTACTTTATAGGCGTTTTCGGTACCCAAATGGCGTACGGGGCAGCGTATAAGGCGAATATTGTGCCTTGAGCATTCATAGGCTATCTCGTCCGCCTTTTTGTCATTAAGGCCGTAAACAGTTTCGGGGGCTCCGAATTCCAGATAAATTTTATCCGTATAGCCGATAAGTTCCCGAACCTCGTTTAAGGGGAGATAATCGGTCAGATTTCCGCCGACTTCCTCGTTTAAAGACAGCTTACCGTCTGAAAAAGCTCCGGCACCCGACCAGCCGCTCATAATGTTGCAGGGCCTGCAATTTACGCAAACCCCTTTGCTCCTGGCCGGACAGGTTCTGCGCTTGATGGATATACCCACATCCGCAATAAGCACCTTATAATCCGGCGACTTGTTTTTGTAAATCTCCAGTGCGGTGAATATACCGGCCGGGCCCGCTCCGATTATGACCGCATTATATTTTTTCAAAATAACACCTCGTTTTAATGCCGAAAATCTTTCCGTTAACCGAACGATATTATATCATTTTCCCCGCCTGCGGGCAATACCGCCGCCCTTATCGCCCGGCACCGGGCGCCCTTTAAAGTTTTTATGTTTTCGTATATAATATCGGCAATAATGTTGTGCTCCCTTTGGCGGAACACACTTTTAAAAGATAAGTGCCGGAGGCATATTTATGACAAAAAAAGAACTGGCCTCAGCAGCGGTTGAGGCCCTTAAAGCAGAGTACCCCGACGCCCTTTGCACATTGGAATTTGAAGACCCTTTTCAGTTGCTTGTGGCTACAATTCTCTCCGCCCAGTGTACGGATGCGAGGGTAAACCTTATTACGCCCGCTCTGTTTGAACATTACCCTACGGTTGCCGATTTTGCCGCAGCCGAAAATCATGATGTGGAGGACTTAATACATTCCTGCGGCTTTTATCGCTCCAAGGCGGCCTATATAATTGAGTCCGCCCAAATGATATTGAAAGATTACGGCGGCAAAGTGCCGGACACAATGGACGAACTTCTGCGTCTGCCGGGGGTAGGCAGAAAAACCGCAAACTTGATTTTAGGCGATGTGTACGGGAAGCCGGCAGTGGTTGCGGACACCCATTTAATCAGAATCACCAACCTTTTGGGTCTGGTGAATACAAAAGATCCCTATAAGGTGGAAATGAAGCTGAAAGAGCTTCTGCCACCGGAAGAAAGCAATGACTTTTGCCACAGGTGCGTACTCCACGGCCGTGCTGTATGCATTGCCCGCAGACCCCAATGCTCCCAATGCTGTATGAAGGATTTTTGCAAATCGGCAATAAAAGATTAGTTTCAAAATTGCCATAAGCGGAGGCAATACTGAATTGGATTTTTAAGCGGCTTTATTTATACAGACAGTAATACCGCCTTTCCGTATGTTTTGTGGAAAACTATGTGGAAAATGTTGATAACCCGACTAAAAACCCGCATTTTACCGTGTTTTTGTATTGTGGAGAACTTCTTAAAGACATTTTTCTATATACGCCGAGTTATATTTTCTTTACTTTTCTGCTTATATTTTACTATTTGTTGAATTTTTTTTTTATTGCGCCGGTGATTAAGGAGAGATTTTTCTGAACATTCTTCAAACTCCCGAGGGGCTTAAGATAGAAGCCCCGGACTGCTTCAACCTGAAATATACACTGGCCTGCGGCCAGGCTTTTCGCTGGAAAAAAACGGGGGATAACCGTTTTCGCGGCATAGCTTTCGGCAGGGTTTTAGGGATTGAACAAAAGGGCGGGGAACTCCTGCTGGATAACACCGATAGGGAAGATTTTGAAAAATATTGGCGGGNNTGCAAATCTTTCAGTGCGGACAAATCCCTCAAAACCGCCGTTGAGGAATACTACGGCATTCGCATTCTGCGGCAGGAACCCTGGGAGACGCTCTGCTCCTTTATCATATCTCAGAACAACAATATCCCCAGGATTGAAGGTATTATCCTTCGGCTTTGCGAAAGTTTGGGCGAGCCCCTCGGGGATGGTAATTTTGCCTTTCCAACCCCTGAAGCGATTCTTGACGGCGGTTTTGAAGGCTTGGCACCTGCCCGTGCCGGTTTCAGGACAAAATATATTCTTGATGCCGCTCAAAAGATCTCGAGCGGAGAAGTGGTGCTCGAAAACCTTAGCGATTTGCCTCTGGAAGACGCGCGCACAGAGTTAATGAAGATTAAGGGCGTTGGGCCCAAAGTGGCGGAATGTGTTTTATTATACGGTCTCGGACGGCTTGACGCCTTCCCCGTGGATGTATGGGTAAAGCGGGTAATGTCGGAAATGTATCCAGAGGGTCTTCCTCCCTGCACAAAAGGGTTTGAGGGTGTCGCTCAGCAATATCTTTTTCACTGGCGCCGCCACCAATAAACGCTTATTAAATATTTTAAAACAGCCAAAGGGGCGGATTGTATCCGCCCCCCAGCCTGTCGAAGAACCTTGCTTTCAAGCGAAAACGGGGTTCTTT
>DCTF01000049.1:236-3841 GCA_002329225.1 Ruminococcaceae bacterium UBA1447 | reverse complement strand
ATTGATAATCAGCTGCGCGGCCGTGCCGGCAGACAGGGGGATCCGGGGCAAAGCCGTTTTTATCTGTCCCTGGATGACGACCTTATGCGCCTGTTCGGCGGGGAGAGAATGACAAGAGTAATGGAGATGCTAAACGCTCCGGAAGATATGCCTATTGAGAATAAAATAATCACAAATTCCATTGAAAGCGCTCAGAAAAAAATCGAAGGGCGCAACTTTGCCTCCCGTAAAAGCGTGCTGCAATTTGACGATGTAATGAACCGTCAGAGAGAACTTATTTACGGCCAGCGCAACAGAGTTCTGGAAGGGGAAGACCTCAAGCTGTATATCCTCAACATGCTGGAAGATACCGTAAACGACGCGGTGGACTTTTACTGTTCTTCGGCAATTCACTCCGACGAGTGGAACATTGACGGTCTCAGAGAAAAATTTTTGGGCTGGCTATGTTCCGAAAAGGACTTTCTCGGTGATATTGACCGGGAAGAAGTTCGGGAACTGCTCCTTGAGCGGGGACGCACCCTTTATGATGAAAGGGAAAAAGAGTTCGGTTTGGATGAAGACGGATTACCTTTAATGCGTAAGCTTGAAAACTATATACTTTTACACAATGTAGACACCAAGTGGATGGATCACATTGATGCAATGGAAGAACTCAAGAGGGGCATCGGTCTCCGGGCATACGGTCAGCAAGATCCCGTTGTAGCCTACCGGCAGGAAAGCTACGATATGTTTGACGAGATGAGCACCTCTATCCGGGAAGATACGGTGCGTCAGATGCTCACAATACGTATCCGCAGTGAAAAGGATACAAAACGAGAACAGGCGGCGAAAATAACTTCCACCAGCGGAGCTTCCGACGGGAGTGAAAAAGGCAGAACGGTCAAAAAAGGCAAAAAGATAGGCCCCAACCAACCCTGCCCCTGTGGGAGCGGAGAAAAATATAAGCACTGCTGCGGGGATGTAAGAAAGAACTGACATTAAAATAAAATGATTCACTAATTAAGGGAGGAAGAAAAAATGTCAAAAAAGCTCTCACCCGAGCTCAAGCCTTCAACCATGGATTTTGTGGTAAAAGGCATTACCCACTGTTGCAAAACCTTTAAGAAGCGCTCTCCGGGCTCAAAGGTGGAACTTGAAGCCCAAAACCACTTTTCCAGAGAGGTCGGCCAATGGGCGGACTCGGTTACCATGGAAGCTTTTTCTCTGCACCCCCACGCATTTTTGGGGTTCTTTTCCATACCGGTCGTGCTTGCAACAGCAGGTTCCATAGTGTTTTTCTTTAACCGTTTTAACCCGTCAATGCTATTGTCGGTCGTTTCCTTTGCGCTTTTGTTCTTGGCAATGGTAATAACCTTTGCGGAATTTATTTTTTACCGCGAATTTATCGACTTTCTTTTCCCGAAAGCGACTTCATATAACCTCTACGCCGTGCGTAAAGCTGAGGGCGAGGTTAAAAAACGGGTCATCTTCGGCGGCCATGCNNTTACTTATTTCAGACGGGGAGGATTGCCGGTTGTTATTCCCGGATTTGTCGGCGCTATCGGCGGAGGAATAGTTTCCACCATAATAATCCTCATTTATATAATCTCAGGTACACCTGCCATTGAAGGTTTTTGGTCCGTTTTTTCTTTCGTCCTCCTCGCTCTTATTCCGTTTTTTCTTATTTTTGCTTTCTTTGTAAACTGGAAAGTTGTCTGCGACGGAGCAAACGATAACCTTTCCGCCTGCTATGCCTCTATGGCAATAATGAAAGAATTGGCTGAAAATGATATCCGCTTTGAAAACACGGAAGTCTGCTGCCTGATAACAGGGTCGGAGGAAGCCGGGTTGCGGGGCGCCAAGGCTTTTTGCAAAAAACACGGCGACAAGCTCAAACAAGCGGATACAATCTTTATCCCCTTTGAAGTTCTGAGGGAAACGCAGCATCTCACCGTCTATAACCGCGACCTGAACGGCACGGTACGCTGCGACAAAGAGCTGATTGACCTCTTGCTTTCGGTAGGCAATAAACTCGACATTCCCCTTAAATGCACCCCCATACCCCTGGGCGCTACGGATGCCGCCGCTTTTGCTCAGGCGGGACTCCGTGCTGCACCGATTGGCGGTTCCGACGACAAACCTCAGCCTTACTATCACACCCGCCTTGACAGCTATGATAATATCAGCCCGGAATGCATAGAGAAAGCTATTCAAATCGGCCTTGAGACCGCTTTCGTCTTCGATGCCGGAGAAAAAGCCTGACAAAATTTACTTTCATCGGAGAAGGCTGTGCAGAAAACCGTAATTGAACCCGGCGGTAAAAACATGCAATACTGGCGGGATATATGGCGCTACCGGGGACTGGCTGCGAATCTGGCCCGTCGGGATATTATTGTACGCTACAAACAGACTTTAATCGGGCCGGGCTGGGCCGTAATTAATCCCCTTGTGCAAATGGTTATTATGAGCTTTATTTTCGGCACAGTTGCAAAGCTGCCATCTGACGGGAACGCTCCCTATCAGGTTATGGTTTATACCGGCCTTATTGCCTGGAACCTTTTTGCCCGAGGGCTGACTGTTGCCTCCTCTACCTTTATTTCCAATGCGGATTTATTAAAAAAAGTGTACTTCCCTCGTCTTATTGCACCTTTAGGACAGTCGGCCGCTCTGCTTGCCGACTGTCTGATTTCTTTAATCATACTTTTTGTACTCATGGGCTTCTACCGCTTTGCTCCGCCGTGGCAAAGGTTGATTTTTTTACCTCTCTTAATATTTCTTACTTTGCTTTTAGGTTTTTCCGCCGGGCTTTTTTTAGCGCCGTCCAACATACGCAATAGGGATTTAAACCAGATAATCCCCTTTTTGCTGCAGGTCGGGCAGTATGTTACTCCGGTTGTGTACTCCTTTGCTTATGTTACTTCAACCATGTCCCGCAAAGCGGCTTTGCTCTATATACTAAACCCCGCCGCCGGGGTCATCAATGCATTTAAGTGGTGTCTCCTCCCGGAAAACAGCTTTCACCTGCCCTCATTTTTAATTTCTCTCATCTGGATAAGTCTTTTGCTTCCTCTCGGCATTCTGCGTTTCCGCAAAGGGGAACGCACTTTTGCCGACTTGGTTTAAAGGGGGATTAAAATGACTGACAGACCGGTTGTTATAAGGGCGGAGGGAATCGGCAAAAAGTATGTAATCAGGCACAAACGGGAGCGGCTCTCAAACTCTAAATTTAAGGAACGCCCGGCAAATGCTTTTAAGCGGGAAAGCCGGGAAGATTTTTTTGCACTCAAAGACGTTTCCTTTAAAATACATCGGGGGGAACGGGTAGGCATCATCGGCAAAAACGGGGCGGGGAAGTCCACTCTGTTAAAACTGCTCTCCCGCATAACGGAACCCACATACGGACGCATTGAACTGACGGGTAAGGTTTCTTCCATGTTGGAAGTGGGCACCGGTTTCAGCCCGGAACTTACCGGCAGAGAAAACATTTATTTAAACGGCGCTATTTTAGGAATGTCAAAAAAAGAGGTTGACGAAAAGTTTGAAAAGATAGTGGAGTTTTCCGAAATCGGCCGCTTTTTAGACACACCGGTTAAACGTTACTCCAGCGGAATGTATGTGCGTCTGGC
>DCTF01000049.1:0-175 GCA_002329225.1 Ruminococcaceae bacterium UBA1447 | reverse complement strand
ACAGAATGAAAGAAATAGCCTCCAACGGTAAAACCGTCCTCTGTGTCAGCCATCAGATGAATGTTATCAGGGACCTCTGCGACAGGGTGATTGTGCTCCGGGAAGGACGGATAGTTTTTGACGGCGGCACGGAAGAGGGCATAAAATTTTATACGGAAGAAATTAAAAGCTGCGG
>DCTF01000039.1 GCA_002329225.1 Ruminococcaceae bacterium UBA1447 | reverse complement strand
GCTTTATTTTTGGTGCCGGTGACCGGACTCGAACCGGTACGGTGTTGCCACCGAGGGATTTTAAGTCCCTTGCGTATGCCTATTTCGCCACACCGGCATGGGTAATATAAGAACCGTTGTATTATAAAACGGAGCGCAACCCTTTGTCAATTCTAAAAACCGCTAAAATAGCTTCTCGTAGTTATATGCTTTGGCAAGCATCATATCTTTTACCTTCATGAGCCTTGTGGTGGTGGCGCGTTCACTTTCGTCAAGCTTCATGGAGATATACTTTATCGTTTCCTCATACTGAGGAATCATAATGTGTTCAAGGGCGTTCACGCGGCGCCTTGTTTTTTCAATCTCGGCTGCCATGAGCTGACAGGATTTTTCCACCTGCGCCAAACGGAGCATATAGGGCAGAATATCCGCCAGTGACTTTACGGCGGCATCCAAGTCGCCGGAGGTAAAGGCAAAACCGTAGGGGTAGATTTCGCTTTCGTCCGGTGATTTTAAACGGGTTTCAAATTCTGGAACCATTACGCTCATTACGTTTTTTTCGCTGATTGTCAGGCTCATCTCCTGCGTGGGCATTAAAAGCGCAGTGTCAATGGCTTTGTCGCTCATAACGGAACGGGCAATGGACATATGCTTGTTTGCAAGGCTTATGCCTTCTTCAACTTTTCTGCGCAACTGCTTGTTTTCCCTTACAAGTTCCAAAAATACACGCATGAGCTCGTCACGCTTGTCTTTGAGCAGCTTATGCCCTCTGCGAGCGGTGACAAGTTTGCGTTTTAAATTTGTCAACTCCATGCGAGTCGGGTTAACTTGCATTATTGCCATAGTTTAAATCTCACGCTTTTTCGTAGTATTCGTCCAAGAGGGCATCGCTTATGCGCTTATGCTCACTCCTGGGTAACAGTCTTAACAGATCCCAGCCGAGGTCTAAAGTTTCTTCAATGCTTCTGTCGGTTTCAAAACCCTGAGAAACATATTGTTCTTCAAATGCATCGGCAAAATCGGCATATAGTTTGTCCGTATCCGTCAAGGCGGCTTCACCCAAGATAATCATAAGTTCTTTTGCCTCTTTGCCTCTGGCGTAGGCGGAAAAGAGTTGATTCATGGTATTGGAATGGTCTTTTCTGGTTTTGCCTTCCCCTATCCCCTTATCTTTAAGTCTGGAAAGGGAGGGTAAAACGTCAACCGGAGGTAAAACGCTTTTACGGAAAAGTTCACGGCTGAGGATAATCTGCCCTTCGGTAATATAACCTGTGAGGTCGGGAATTGGATGGGTTTTATCGTCTTCGGGCATTGACAAAATGGGGATCATGGTGATACTGCCGTTTTTGCCCTTTTGCCGTCCGGCACGTTCATAAATTGATGCCAAGTCGGTGTACATATAACCGGGGTAGCCCCTGCGCCCGGGAACCTCTTTACGTGCGGCGGAAACCTCACGCAGAGCATCGGCGTAGTTTGTTATATCCGTTAAAATTACAAGCACGTGCATGTCCTTGTCAAAAGCCAGATATTCCGCAGCGGTCAGCGCCATTCTGGGAGTGGCTATTCTTTCAATTGCCGGGTCATTGGCAAGGTTTGAGAACATAACGGTACGGTCAATCGCTCCGGTACTCTTAAAGCTTTCAACAAAGAAATTTGCTTCTTCAAAAGTGATTCCGATAGCCGCAAACACAACCGCAAACTGTTCTTCAGTGCCAAGCACTTTGGACTGGCGTGCAATCTGTGCCGCCAATTGGGCATGGGGCAGACCGGAAGCGGAAAATATGGGTAATTTTTGACCGCGTACCAAAGTGTTAAGGCCGTCAATGGCGGAAACACCCGTTTGAATAAACTCCTGAGGATAATTTCGTGCGGAGGGATTCATGGGCTGACCGTTAATATCCATGCGTTTTTCGGGAATAATCTCGGGGCCGCCGTCAATGGGGCGACCAAGGCCGTCAAACACCCTGCCCAACATATCCATTGACACTCCCAATTCCATCTGCCTGCCCAGAAAACGCACTTTACTGTTGGAAAGGTTAATGCCTACCGAACTTTCAAAAAGCTGAACAAGAGCGTTTCTGCCGTTAATTTCCAACACGCGGCAACGCCTTTTCTCACCGTTTTCCAGCTCAATTTCGCCTAACTCATTAAATTTTACATCGTCCACATCACGCACCAGCATAAGCGGACCGGATACTTCCTCAATTGTTCTATACTCTTTGGGCATTAGAAATGCTCCTCCTTTTCCAGAGTTTTATTCAACTCATCGGCAAGCCTGCTGCTGATTTTTTCGTACTCAGCCGGAGCGGAATCCTCCGGAACGTATTTGAAGCGCCCGATAGCTTCACGGACTTCCAAATTGACCAGACTTTCAATATCGGCGCCTTTTTCCAAGGCTGCCAGGGCGGAATCGTAATACAAAATTACGAGCTTCATCATAAGATTCTGCTTTTCAAGCGAGGTATAGGTATCCACTTCGTGGAAAGCCAACTGATGCAGGAAGTCCTCGCGGATAGAGCGGGCTGCTTCCATAATCAGCCTGTCTTCCGGCGAAAGGGCATCCATACCTACAAGGCGTACAATTTCTTCCAGAGCCGCCTCTTCCGAAAGAAGTTTAAGCATTTTCTGGCGGAGTGCGGTCCAGTCATTTGCCACATTCTTGTTAAACCAGCCGCCTAAAGTGTCGGAATAGAGTGAATAGCTTGTCAGCCAATTTATGGCGGGGAAGTGCCTTCTGTAAGCCAATGCGGCATCCAAGCCCCAAAAGACCTTTACGATACGCAGTGTGGCTTGGGAAACGGGTTCTGAAATATCGCCGCCGGGAGGTG
>DCTF01000153.1 GCA_002329225.1 Ruminococcaceae bacterium UBA1447 | reverse complement strand
GCTCAGCCGCCGAGGCAGTTTCACCTTCGGAGGTTTCTTGCGGGAGTGTTGTTTCCCCCTCCTGAATGGCGGTTTCGCCGGGATTAACGGCAGTATCCTGCAAAGTGGTCGTAGCGGGTTCATCGTCTTTTTTACCGCAGGCCCCGAGGGAAAGCACAATGGACAGAGCAAGAATCAGCGCCAACATTTTACCTGTTTTACTTTTCATAGTTTTTCTCCTTTCAGAAACAAAATGATGATACACCGGTTCCTGTAGGATATTATTATACAACAATCCATGTCCGATTTCAGCCTTTATTTTTTAGCCTTCAAATAAAGCCCCCCGCCTTTCGGCGGGGGGCTTTGTGTATAGTCCTATTACTTAGTACTTGAATGTATAGTTGCCTTTGTAGGTGCCTACGACATCGGCGTTAATTCCGAGAGCTTTGTACTTCAATTTGCCGGTGATGTTTGCCGGGGTTGTAACATCAAGTTTGGTCAAAAGCCCTTCAGCATTAAACACGGCTTCAATTTTACAGCCGGTATAGTTAACATTAGCGTTTTCAAGCACAAAAGGCTCGAGGTCTTTTGCCGAAAGATTAAGCGTATCCATACACTTTGATACATACTTCGGCTTTGCGCTGAGAGCATCGGCGCCTGCAACCGAGTCATCATTCATGACAATGGTAATTTTGCAACCGTTACCGCTTGCAACACATGTAGCGGACTGTACACCGTTGCTGCCGGTGGGGCTAATTTCGCTCATCTTGGGGCTGTAGTCACGGGGTAGCCATGAGGAAAGGGTTCTGTTATCCCTGTCGGATTTGCCGTTTGTAAAAGTATAAGTCGGTCTGTCCTGATAGTCGTTGGGGAGCATTTTTAAAGCTAATCCTTCAACAATCTTACCGCCTGTGATTTTTTTAATAGTTGAAGTCGTGCCGCTTTTCTTTGTGACCGTTACCTTGCCCTTATAAGCCTTCATTGAGTTGCCGTATTTGTTATAAAATTCAATTACCTGCTGTTTGTTGCCGCCAATCGGGAAAACGACTGCCGCCGGAGCATCGGTTACGCCTTCAACGGTTGTACCTTCGGCGGTGGTGTCCCCTTCAGCGGTGGTGTCGGTATCTTCGCCTTGGATAGTAGTGGTTTCGTCACCCGTCGTGGTAGTTTCGCCGTCATTGTCTTTACAGGCCGCAAAAGTGAACACGAAGACAAAAACGAGCATAAGTGCCAAAATTCTTTTAACAGTTTTTTTCACAAAAATTCCCCTTTCATTTTTTAACTATTACGCAACCTCTGCGTACAGCAAAATACTACTATTATCCGCCGTCTTTGTCAAGCAAAAGCCAAGGCTAACGTATCTTCTTGATTGCGGCTATCAGCACTGCCAGAGCGGCCGACGCACCCTGTAAGGCTATAACAAAGCCGGCATCCGCCTTGCCGGCAGCGGAAGTTAAAGCCAAAACTATTATAAGAGCCAAATTAAACCCCACACCCGCAACCTGCGCAATCTGAGCCGCCCTCACTCTAAAAGAAAGGCTCGTACAGGCGGCGACGGTTCTTACAAGGCTGTAGGGGCTTCCGTTGTGGAGAACCCGGGCAGGAGCCTGTTTTGTCCGCCGCTCCCGTATTCTTTTAAACATTCTGCCGGCAATCGCACCTATCACTTTTACCTTTTGGGTCGGCAATTTGAAGTGTTCAACAATCAGTTCCTCTGTAATATTCGGGTCATTGGCACGCAAAAGCAACTGGATTCCGTTTTCGTTAATAGTTTTAAGGTAGGGCATCAGGCTTTCATCGGCAACATAGGTTACCGAAAACATTATTGAAAGTTTCCCTTCAATGGCCAAATAAAAAAGCTTTCTGCCTTTTACTTTGTACTTGTCCTCGTCGCTTTTTGACGGTACCGGAACGCTGTGGTTTATCAAAAATGTTCGGTTGCCCAAAAGAACCGAATGGTAATTTTCAATTGTTCCGGACATACCCTGTCTGTCCTCATATACAAAAGAGCGCACAGCGGGAACCAAATCTATGTTCCCCTCAACAATTTTTGCAAAGGCTTCAGCCAGAGGACCCTCCGACTTTAATACCAAAGCGATGGCATAAAGCAGAGCAAGGTCCAGACGGATGTTCCCGTGTTCGAATATACCGTTCATTTCACAGCGGGAACGGTCAAAAATTTCGGCGCTGTCCATAACAAGGGCATTGGATTTTGCCACATCTTCAGCCGCTTTAAGGCTTATAATCATGGAGCCGGTTTCATTAAGTTGCCTGTTTGCCCGGCGCAGAGCCACATTTGCAGCCAAGAGGGAGCCTGCGGGAATGCCCAAACACGCGGCGGCGGAAAAGACGGAAAATCCCAACACCGCATCCTTGCCTATTGCACCGGCCAGCAAGCCCGCAAACAGACTTACCCCGGCCGTTATGGGGAAGAGGATACGGCAAAATCTTTCCGCCGGCCCCGCTTCGGAAACACCTTCTATAAAATCGGAGGGAAAATCGATTTTTTTGGAATAGAGCGCTGAAGGATCACTCATAAAAGTTCCCCGGCACAGTTCAAAAGCCTCATTCGGGTCCTCTATTTCGGCCACCGCATGGAGGTCTTGAGACCAATCGTATGCACAAAAACGGAAGTTACCCTTTGCGGTATCCCAACCGGCACTGCGGGCAAGGTAGTTTAACATCATAGCAAAAATAACCGCCGCCGTGTATATCGGCACGGACCTTTCAGGGGCGGGGAGGAAAAATCTTATGATAATCTGAACCGCATTAACCGTAACGGCAAAAGAAATTGCCGAATCACAGTTGGGATTCAGGCGGAATATTCCGCGGAAACCGGAAATAATGCTTGACATGCCGAAAAATGAAGCTGTCAAAAGCACCAGCAGATGGGCAAGCAAAATCGGCGTGCCCTCAAGGGCAAGCAGGACCTTGCTTACACTGTTTTCAAGCATTGAGGGCAGGGCATTGAGGAACAATGCCGCCAGTCCTGTCAGCGCAAGAGCCGTTACGGTTAACAGAGATTGCCTTTTTCGGGACTCAATATATTTATACACCCGGTTTTTTTGGTCAGGGTGCCTGTATTCAAAGTCTTTCTTTTTTTCCTTAGGAATTTCCTCTACACTTTCATCTTCCGAGGCTTCATACTGTTCGTCTTCAAGGCTTTCTTCGTTCTCGTCTTCACCGCTCTGGGCGGCCTTTACCAAACGCACAAAATTTTTCGCTTTTTCGGAACGCTTTTGCGCCAGCTCTTTTTCCGCATCTTCCGGCCTCAACCTTTCACGGGGAGGTTCGCCAATCTCAAACCCCCTTAAAACAATCTGACCGTCTAAAATGTCATCCGCCTGTTTTTCAACACCCGCAGATTGTCCGTGCGCACCGGCGACGATGGTCTTTTCTTGTGCAAGGCGGTCTTCCTCCAAGGCTACCTCAGCAGGTAAAATTGTCGGGAGCGGCTCCAGATCGGAGGTCCCCGAGGGGACACCCTTTTTTAAAACTATTCCGGGTCTTTCTATTAAGTCTATTTCTCCGGGAATTTCATGCTCATCCGTTCTTTCCAATACCGGATTTCTGAAAAAACGCTCACGCAACGTGGCACCGTTTAAATCATTCGGAAAAGAAATTGTCTGCGCTTCTTCTGTTGCCGCAGGTAAAAGCGGCTCTTCCGCCACCGAATCTTCCTTTACGGGTTCTTCTTCCGGCTCGGTTGAAGGCTCGGGCGGCAAAACTTCCTCCGGCACCTCATAAGCCTTCGGGTCCGAATAAATATCATAATCCCCCGACGTACCGCTCACAGCGGCACCGGTATTCTTTGCGCCTTCGCCGGCTTTCATCGCCTTTACTTGCGCAAGTATTTGATCAATGCTNNTCGGTGCTCATTGACTCACACTCCAAACACTTGATTAAAGACTCTCGGAGGCTGCCGCCGCTTCCCTCCGGCGTAAAAACTCAAACATTAATATCCCGGCGGCGACCGATGCGTTAAGAGAGTTCAATTTGCCCTTCATGGGCAAAGAAATAATTACATCGCATTTTTCTTTAACCAGACGGCTCAGGCCGAAGCCCTCCGAACCTATTACCAAACCTGCAGGGCCCGTTAAGTCCGCTGCGGCGCTGTCTTCACCGTCCGAATCCGCTCCGAAAATCCACAGCCCCCGCTTTTTAAAATCTTCCAAAGCGGCGGGAATATTTGCAACACGGGCCACGGGCACATATTCCACCGCCCCGGCGGAGGCTTTGCCCACGGCGTAACTTAAAGAAGCGGACCGCCTTTTGGGCACCACAATACCGTGGACACCGGCGGCTTCCGCAGTACGGATAATCGCACCTAAATTGTGAGGGTCTTCAAGTTCATCACAGATAACTATAAAGGGGTCTTCACCCCTTTCTTCGGCAAGGGCAAAAATATCATCAATCTGCGCATAGTCACGGACCGCCGCATATGCCACAATGCCCTGATGGCCGGCATGGCCGCAGAGAAAGTCCAATTTTCGGGAATCCGCCTGTTTAACAACAATGCCGCGCTCGCGGCACATACCGATAATTTTACCCAGACTGCCGCTGCGCTCACCGCGGGCAACTAAAATACTGTCCACAGCCCGTCCGCTTCGCAAGGCTTCCGTTACTGCGTTTCTGCCGATAATCAAATCTTGTTTTTCTTCCATGGGCCGCAGTTTTCCTTTCAAAAAGAAAGCCGGTTAATGTTGTAACGGCTATCCCCGGATAATTATANNATATAATTTTTTATTTTTTACTTTCTTTTCCGGCAAAATCTCGGCTAAAACAAGTTCACCGCCAATTTTATAAGGCAGATAACGGCATACAGCACGGGAATATGGATAACATAAACCGCCAAAGCCCTCCTGCCCAATGCGGCAAGGGGTTTTATACGAACACGGTAAACGCTGTCGGGGAGTTCGGTGTTCTTTATAATGCCGCCGAAGCAGGTGCCGGCAAAGAACATAAAGATTTTCGGGAAGACGGGAAAATAGTCGGCGGAAGCAAAGTCTTCGGTAATAATCCCAAAAGGGAAAAGGTAGGGAAGTTCATACAGCTCAGGCGGCAATTCAAGTATAAATGCCGGCGGAATCCCCAAATAGCCCTCTCCTATGCCCGCCGTCAGTATATAGAACAGCACACAAAGCCCTATCCCCAAAACGGGCGGTATTTTGCTAATCAACGGGCGGAGAAAAGAAAAAAGCAGTATGGAAACGGAAAGCAAATGCAGTACACCGAAGTAAATGCCGAAACCGTCCATTCCTACAAGCGGGAGTAAAAGTGCGGTAACCAAGGTAATGCCGAGGGCAACCGCCAGAAGTTTTAATCCCCTGCGGAGATTGCTGCGGGAAAATGCAGAAGAAATCCCCGCCACTATAATAAAGATACCCGAAAGAGGTTTAACCGGCATAAAAGAATAAAAAAGTTTTTCGGTGACGGGCAGGGCAAAAATGACGTCGCAAAGGTAAAGCGTATGGTAAATCAACATAATAACAACCGCAAAACCCCGCAGTTCATCAATAAGGCCGATTCTTTTTTTTGCTCCTGTTTTTTGTTCTTCCACAGAGCGATTCCTCACAACTGAATGAAAACTTTTTTCTTTTTTTCATTCTATCATAAGCGGGCAGTTTTGCAAGGGCAAACGGAGCATCCTCTTCCCTTGACAGTGTAAATACTCAAAGGCTATAATTGCAGCGGTTAAGAACTTAACCGATTAACACGGAAAGGATAATCTGCCGTGAAAAATGTTTATGAAAATCCCCTTGTTTCCCGTTATGCGGGGCCGGAAATGCTGCATCTGTTTTCACCGGACTTTAAGTTCAGAACCTGGCGGCGGCTTTGGACCGCCCTGGCGGAAAGCGAAATGGAGTTGGGGCTTGCCATCACCCCCGCACAAGTGGAAGAATTGCGGGCAAACATTGATAACATTGACTACGAACTTGCCGCCGCAAGGGAAAAAGAGGTTCGCCACGACGTTATGGCCCATGTGTTCGCCTACGGCGAATGCTGCCCTTCGGCAAAACCAATAATTCATCTTGGGGCTACCTCATGCTTTGTGGGGGACAATACCGATATTATCATTATGACCGAAGCCCTGCGGCTTTTACTTAAAAAGATTGTGAACCTCCTGGATGTACTGTCCCGCTTTGCTGTTAAATATAAAGACCTGCCCTGCCTGGCGTTCACTCACTACCAACCCGCTCAGCCCACCACCGTGGGCAAAAGGGCGGCTCTGTGGCTGGCGGATTTGCTTATGGATTTAAACGCCTTGGAGTATGAACTTTCCCAATTACGGCTTTTAGGTTCCAAGGGCACTACGGGTACCCAGGCGAGTTTTATGGAACTTTTTGAAGGCGATGAAGAAAAGGTCAAGGCGCTGGACCAAAAGATAGCGGAAAAAATGGGCTATTCTTCCTGTTACCCCGTCTCGGGGCAAACTTATTCCCGCAAGGTGGACTCCCGGGTGCTTTATGTTCTTTCCGGCATTGCCCAGTCAGCCGCAAAATTTTCCAACGAT
Organism: Ruminococcaceae bacterium UBA1447; assembly: GCA_002329225.1. Taxonomy (GTDB): domain Bacteria; phylum Bacillota; class Clostridia; order Oscillospirales; family Acutalibacteraceae; genus UBA1447. The sequence goes on along the minus strand of DCTF01000153.1, from coordinate 1,321 downwards.
TTACGCCTGCTCCAAAATCTTAAAGAAATTGAGGAACCTTTTGAAAAAGGTCAGATAGGCTCTTCCGCCATGGCATACAAGCGCAACCCCATGCGCAGTGAACGCATAGCCTCTTTGGCACGCTATGTCATATGCGAAGCTAACAACCCCGCTCTCACGGCGGCAACACAGTGGTTTGAGCGCACCCTTGACGACTCCGCAAACAAACGCCTGAGTGTAGCCCAGGCCTTTTTAGCAGCGGATGCCATACTTGACCTTTACATAAATGTGGCGGACGGTCTGGTCGTCTATCCGAAAATGATTGAAAAGCATCTGCTTGCGGAACTGCCCTTTATGGCTACCGAGAATATCCTTATGGCGGCGGTAAAACGGGGCGGCGACCGCCAGGAGCTGCATGAAAAAATACGCACTCACTCCATTGCCGCAGGCAAACTTGTAAAAGAAGAGGGCGCCAAGAACGACCTGCCCGAAAGACTTGCCGCCGACGGGGCTTTCGGCCTGAGCCTTGAAGAGATTGAAAACCTGCTTGACCCCGCCGCTTTTGTCGGCAGGGCGCCGGCACAGACTCAGGAGTTTATAGATAACGATATCCGTCCGGTGCTGGAAAAATACGCCCACCTGTTGGGGCTGACGGTGGACATAAAAGTATGACAAAAGAAAAAGGCATTTTTGAAAGCTTATGGGGAATCCTTGAAAACAACCAGCTGTATAAAAAGCTGATTACCTACCGCTTTTTCAGCCGTTTGTTAAACCGTGAAACTATAACTTATATTTTCTTCGGCTTTGTCACCACCGTGCTGGGCTTCGCCTGTTTTGCGGGCGTCCTCTGGATTTTTGAACATTTCGGTATTTTAGGCGAAGAATCTCCGCGGCTTACCGAGTTGCTTAAAGAACATAAATGGCTGGGCTTTGTACCGGATTTTTCTTCTTCATTGCGTGTGTTGGTTGCCAATATCGCCGCTGCGGTACCTGCAGTACTTTTTTCTTTTGTTGCGAACAAGATTTTTGTGTTTAAAAGCAAAAGCCGGAATCTTCAGCTTGTAACCAGAGAATTTATCGGTTTTATCGCTTCCCGGCTCTTTTCCGTCTTTGCGGAAACAATTATTTTAGTTGTTGTCGTGGGCTTTTTTCAAACCCGTGAACTCTATGCCAAGGTTTTATCCACGGTTGTTGTGGTAGTGCTGAACTACTTTATGAGCAAACTCCTGTTTTCAACCCGTAAAGAAAAACCTGCCGATTCCTGACAAACTAATAATGTGTTGATGCTTAAAAACCGCAGGCGAAGATTCCTCACCTGCGGTTTTTGTTATGCTTCATTTTT
>DCTF01000174.1:4210-5209 GCA_002329225.1 Ruminococcaceae bacterium UBA1447 | reverse complement strand
GGGCATCTTCTCCCCTGCGGGGAGCATTGGGGTTGGCTTGCCGCCCGCCGAAACCGCCGCCGAAACCGTTGCCGAAAATACTGCCGAATATATCCCCCAAATCGAACTCCATGCCGCCGAAACCGCCGCCGGGTCCGCCCGCGCCGAAGTTGGGATCCACCCCCTGATGACCGAATTGGTCATAGCGGGCTTTTTTCTCCGAATCCGAAAGTACTTCGTAGGCCTCGTTGGCTTCCTTAAACTTAGCCTCGGCGGTTTTATCGCCGGGGTTCAGGTCGGGATGAAACTCCTTGGCCTTTTTGCGGTATGCTTTTTTAATTTCGTCCTCGGAGGCATTCTTCGGCACACCGAGCACCTCATAGTAATCGCGTTTTTCGGCCAATAGCATCGGCTCCTATCAATTTATTTTCGAGCAGAAAAATCACACTTTTCCCGCCCGTTATAAATCGGCATGTGCAAGGGCGAAATATTCCGCCCCTGCACTTTTAATTATCTGCCGATTAGTCGTCGGAAACATCCGTAAAGTCCGCTTCCGTATAGCCTCCGGCGTCATCTGCCGGCGGGGCTTGCTCTCCGTCCGCTCCCGCATCGGCCGCCGCCTGGGAGGCCTGCTTGTAGAGCTGTTCGGATATTTCATAAAACTTTGCCTGCAGTTCATCCTGCCTGGACTTAATCAGGTTAATGTCTTCGCCTTTGAGGGCTTCTTTCAACGCTTCCACGCTTTGCTCAAGAGCGCTCTTGTCGTCCGGTGAGAACTTGTCGCCCTCTTCGCTGATGAGTTTTTCACTCTGATATACCAACTGGTCGGCGGCGTTGCGTGCGTCAATTTCCTCACGGCGCTGCTTGTCTTCAGCGGCAAACTGCTCGGCTTCACGTACCGCCTTTTCAACATCTTCTTTGCTCATGTTGCCGGAAGCAGTGATGGAGATGGACTGCTCTTTGTTTGTGCCCAAATCCTTAGCGGACACGTTAACTATACCGTTGGCGTCAATGTCAAAG
>DCTF01000174.1:0-4155 GCA_002329225.1 Ruminococcaceae bacterium UBA1447 | reverse complement strand
GGCTGGTTGTCGGCCGCGGTCGAGAAGATTTGGCTCTTCTTTACAGGGATTGTGGTATTTCTTTCGATAATCTTGGTGCTAACATTGCCTAAAGTTTCTATACCCAGTGAAAGGGGAGTAACGTCAAGCAGCAACAGACCTTTTACATCGCCGCCGAGTACGCCCGCCTGAAGGGCTGCACCCAAGGCCACACATTCGTCGGGATTGATGCCCTGGAAAGGTTCTTTGCCCATAAACTTTTTAACCGCTTCAATCACTGCGGGGATACGGGAAGAACCGCCCACCATCAGGACTTTGTCGATTTCGGAATTTTTGAGACCGCTGTCAGCCATAGCCCGGCGCACGGGTTCCATGGTTTTTTCTACCAAATCGGCAGTCAGCTCATTGAACTTTGCTCTGCTAAGAGTGTTTTCCAAGTGTTTGGGGCCTGTGGCGTCAGCAGTGATAAAAGGCAGGTTGATTGTAGAGGTAGTAAGACCGGAAAGCTCGATTTTGGCTTTTTCAGCCGCCTCTTTCAGCCGCTGCATTGCCATTTTGTCGCCTCTTAAGTCTATCCCCTGGTCCTTTTTAAACTCCTCGGCCAGCCAATCCATTATGCGCTGGTCAAAATCGTCGCCGCCGAGTTTGTTGTTGCCGGCTGTGGCTAAAACTTCCTGCACGCCGTCGCCCATTTCAATAATGGAGACGTCAAATGTTCCGCCGCCGAGGTCATAAACCATGACCTTTTGATCGTTTTCTTTGTCGATGCCGTAGGAAAGAGCGGCGGCCGTGGGTTCATTGATGATCCTTTTAACTTCGAGTCCCGCTATCTTGCCTGCGTCTTTTGTGGCCTGACGCTGGGAGTCGGTAAAGTAAGCCGGTACCGTAATAACGGCCTCGGTCACTTTTTGGCCGAGATAGGCTTCCGCATCCGTCTTGAGTTTTGTTAAAATCATGGCGGAAATCTCCTGCGGTGTGTATTTTTTGCCGTCGATGTCTACCTTGTAGTCGGAACCCATTTGTCTTTTAATAGACGATACGGTTCTGTCCGGATTTGTGATGGCCTGACGTTTGGCCACCTGGCCAACCATGCGCTCACCGGTTTTACCGAACGCTACCACGGAAGGTGTGGTTCTGTTGCCTTCCGCATTTGCGATTATAATCGGCTCGCCGCCTTCAATAACGGATACGCATGAATTTGTTGTGCCTAAGTCAATTCCTATTATTTTTCCCATAGTATTATTCCTCCTATAGTTTCATTCTTTATATATTCTCAGCTCTTAATTTGCCACAGCCACAGTGGCGCTGCGAATAATCCTGTCGTCAAGTTTATAACCTTTGCTGATAACCATTGAAATTACGTTTTCGCCTAAGTTCTCATCTTCTGTATGCATAACGGCTTCGTGCAAATTCGGGTCAAACTGCTCACCCGGTTCACCGAAAGTTTCAACGCCGATTTTTTTGATAAAATCCAGAAACTGGGTGTAAATCATCTCGATACCCTTTTGATATTCTTCCAGACTTGACACTTCCACGCCTTTAGCTCTTTCGAAGTTGTCGATTACCGGAAGAAGGTCTTTAACAATCGAGGCTTTGGAGAGGCAGTAGATATCTTCCTTCTCTTTTTTAGAGCGTTTGCGGAAGTTGTCGTACTCGGCCGCAAGCCTTAAAAGCTGGTCACATTTTTCAGCCAGTTGAGTTTCAAGTTCCTGAGCTTTGTCGGGCTTTTCTTTTTTTGTCCTGGCTTGTTTTTTCTCTTCCTGAATATTCACATCCTGAACATTCTTGTCGTCTTCTTTTTTTGTTTTCGCCATCGGTTATTCCTCCGTCGGTGTATTTTCTAATCTTCGAGAGCCTGTGTAAGCAGAGAACCGACAATTTCGGTAAGATACCGAACACTGGGGATAAGTCTGGAATAATCGATTCTCGTGGGGCCGATCAGCCCTATTACTCCGCCTTCTTTAAGCCCTACGGAATAGCGGGCCAGAATTATGCTGGAGTTTTCAAGCTGCCGGCATTGCGCTTCCTTACCGATTATTACATCCCATTCGTTCTTGCTCAGACCGATAAGTGAGTTCAGCGGCTCGGATTTGTTGAGAAAATCCATGAGTTCCAGGGCGGAACCTTCCAGTTCCCTGTGGTTAAGAAGGTTTGACTCCCCTTCAAGCATTACATCCGTATCCTCCGCGTCCCGGCAAAGGTCTGAAACCGTTGCCAATAAGGGCAGCATTGCAAAACCTTCCACTCCCGGGGATGCCGCAAGAGTTTGAAGCATAACTGAGTTGACTTCCCTTATCGGCCGCCCTAAAAGCTTTGCGGCCGATATATTGTAAAACACCTCTATCATTGAAGCGGTAAGCTCCATATTCAATCTGCAGACCCTGCTGCGTATTACGCCTGCGCTGGTGAGCAGCACCACCATAGCGGTGCGGGTACTTATTGGAACTATCTCAATACGCTTTATGGAAACGCTTTCGCCCCTGGGCATTGAAGAAACGGCGGCACAGTTTGTAAGCTGCGCAAGAACTTCGCCGGCTCTTTCAAGCAGCTTTTCCGGATCCCCTTCGCCGGTGGAAATATCAGCCTCAATTTTGCGTCTTTGGGGGGCGTCAAGTTCGTGTCGGCTCATCAGGTTATCCACATAGTAGCGGTACCCCAGATGAGAGGGCACCCTGCCTGCCGAAGTGTGGGGCTGGTCAATAAGACCCATGGCTGCAAGTTCCGCCATCTCGTTGCGTATGGTTGCGGAAGAAACCGCAAGACCGAGTTTTTCGGCTAATCCTATGGAGCCTACCGGTTCACCGGTTTCAATATATTGCTCCACTATTGCGGCAAGAATCTTCTGTTTTCGCTCACTTAACTCCATAGTATTCACCTCCGATTCAACAAGACTGCTAAAAATTAGCACTCGGCGTTGTTGAGTGCTAAGTTCTGTCTATACTATACAGCCTGCGGCCGGTTTTGTCAATCTTTGAAATGTAAACTCTTTGTTAATGATTTAAAGATAAACTGCGATGAATTACAAATACTCAAATTGCATCAAGCAGATTATTTATAATAGTATTGGACAAAAGAAAACCTTCGGGACTGAGCCTTATTCCGTCTTTATCTATATAAAGATAGCCGTCGGCTTCAAATCGCCTTGCGCGCTCAATCACGGGTTCNNGGGGTTTGCTCATTTGTTAATCCCTCGGTAAGCCGCAGACGCAACATTGCGTACTCTTCAAAGCCGCCCCCTTCCCCGTCGGGAACGGACTGCCCGCCGTCAATATACTTTTGAATATCCCGGGGATAATAAAATCTTCTGCCGGCAATAAAGGAATGGGCGGAGGGACCGAGGCCCAAATATTCATCGCAGTGCCAATATTTTAGATTGTGCCGGCTTTCGTATCCCTTTTTAGCAAAGTTGGAAATTTCATATTGTTCAAAGCCTCCCCGGGCAAGTTCCCGGACCGTAAGGAGGTAAAAATCACAGACTTCGTTTTCATCGGGAAGTGAAAGTTTTTCCCGCCGAGTATAAAAAGGCGTGTTCTCTTCAATTTTTAAAATATAGGCGCTAATATGGGTGACCCCTGCCTGAATGCAAAAATCCAAGGTTTGCCTCAGACTTTCAATGCTTTGCCCGGGAAGACCTGTAATAATATCCAAAGAAATATTATTTATCCCCGCCGCCTTCGCTTTTTCTATCCCACGCAGAGTATCAGATGCCGGCCCCCTGCGCCCCAGGGCGGAGCGTTCCGCATCCGCAACCGACTGCAAACCTATGGAAATGCGGTTTACTCCCGATTCGGCAAGGAGTTCAAAGTCGAATGCGGAATTAATTGAGCCTATATCCGATGGGTTGCATTCCACGGTAATTTCCGGAAGATCATTATCGTCTATATTAAATGCAAGCTTAGACTCCCGGGTAAGCATCGCCAAAGTTTCGGTCCCCAAGGCGGAGGGCGTTCCTCCCCCGAAATACAGGGTGTCGGCCTGCCGCCCGAGCTTTGCCGACCAGCGGCGAAAAGACCCGGTTAATGCGTTAATATATGGCTTTATATAGGAATCGTTGCTCAGTGAATAGAAATCACAATAGGGGCATTTACCCTTACAAAAAGGTATATGAATGTAAATTCCGATTTTATTATTGTCATTCTGCAAATCCGCTTCCCCCTGTTCGGGTGCTTTGAAAAA
>DCTF01000089.1 GCA_002329225.1 Ruminococcaceae bacterium UBA1447 | reverse complement strand
ATATGCGCTTCGGGCGTCTTGCCGTACCCAGAATTAACAATGAAGACTATTAGTTTGAAATCGGCAAAGCCGTCAAACTCAAAGACGGAGATGACCTTACCATAATCGCCACGGGCCTAATGGTAAGCAGGGCGCTTGAGGCAAGTGAAATCCTCAGCGAGGCGGGCATAAAAGCACGGGTGCTCAATATTCACACAATTAAACCCATTGACAGGGAAGCGGTTATTGCCGCCGCTAAAGAGACGGGAGCAATTGTCACAGCCGAAGAACATAGTATTATCGGCGGCCTCGGCGCTGCAGTGGCGGAAGTTGTGAGTGAAACTGTTCCCGTACCGGTTTTGCGTGTAGGCGTTAATGATACATTCGGCTGTTCCGGTCCGGGTGCGGAGTTGCTTGATGTATTCGGCTTAAATGCGGAAAACATCGCAGCCAGGGCAAAAGAAGCCCTTAAAATGAAGTGAGCGGCAACGGCATGATAAACGGGGAGCAGAGTATGGTAGATTCGGATATGTCGAATCTGACAGAAAATCAAGCGAACCTTCACTCCGTATGGGCGAAGGTTAGAGGATTGTTCCCCAAAAAAGAGAATAAAAAGATAGCGATTGCCGTTGTGGCGCTTGTTTGTGCTGTAGCGCTTCTTGCTTTAATCTACTTTATTGCTGATGCCGTTGACCGCAGCCAATCCAATAAATATGCGGTGCTTTTTACCAAAAGCGACGGCGACCATTTTAAAAGCAGCAAGGGCGGCTTTCACTTTCCGGAAGACTTCGGTAAAAACCCGGTAATCTCTTCCGATTCCTCTACCTTGTATTATTTTTCATCTTCCAAGGTTAGAAACGGCAAGTGGGATTTATACTGCTGTGACCTTAACAGTAAAAGGCGGGTTAAAAAAGCCGGAATAATCGTAGAGTACGGCGTGCAGCTGAGTATTAAAGTAAACGATTCGGGTAACTTTGCCGTCTATGCTCAAAATGATGAAAAAACCGGAGAAACCCATTGTTATCTCTATGATAAGGGCAGAAAAAAGTCCGCAAAAATTGACGATAACATTAAAGAGGTGTTTTTCCCTCCCAAAGAAGACTGCCTTTTTTACACAAAACTTAAAGACTCCAAAACAGCTCTTTTCCGGTATCGTTTTTATGAAGAACCTGAGCTGATTGAAACCGCCATTGAAAAGATAAGCTTTTTTAAAGATGCGGATAAGTTCGCCTTAATCTGTGAAACTTCGGAAGAAGCCGCCGACACCTTTACCCTGAAACTGCTCGACAATACGAAAGAGCCGATTTTTTTAGTATCGGATGCCGTGAGCAGTGTGCTTTATGACGACTATGTTGCCGGAGGGGTTCTCTACTACTTTAAACAAACCGAACAGGAAAAAGCCGTTTGGGAAGATATTATTACCGACGATTTAAAAGAAAAGGATTCACGAATCACCGAACCGGACAGAAGCGATTATTTATTCATTTTCGGCTATTCCTACCAATACCGCAAAGCGGTTGAAAAGTATCAGGCAAAACTTCAAAGGGATGAACTCAGAAAACTTATTGACAGAAGTATAACCGAAATGAACCTCATGACCGGTACTCATGATTGCTACTCTTTTTATGAAAGTAAGAGCTTAAAACTCGGTGACGGCGTATCATCAGGCAGTATCTCCGCGGTATCGGCGCAAAATATTCCGGCTTTGGTACTCTGCAAATACGAGTATGAAAATAATCATATCCGATTTTCCGAATTGACGGGCAGATTGCTTAATAAAGAGCTGAATGCCGTTTCGGAAGCTGTTGCAGAAGTGGTAAAGGGCGCAAGCAAACCCTTAGGTGCACATTGCGTTACCGCTAAAAGGCCGGAGGGAGTGAGCCTGAATATCAGCGATGAAGAAGCCAGGGCGGGGAAGTTTACATTTTCCCCTGACGGAAAGACCGTATTCTTTACCGTAAAAGAGGAAAACGGTTCAGCCTCCTCTATTTTTCAAATTACCCGCCTTGATTCCGCCAAACCTAAAAAAGAGGCTTTAGGCATAAATGCAAGCGAACTCAGTTTTTGCGGGGAAGAAATATGGTATTTGAAAAAAGAAGAGGGCAAACTCGACGGGGTGTTGTACCGCTATAAAAACGGAAAACCTGAACAAATAATGGAAAATGTGTTTTCCTATATCTGTCTTGAAAATTCAACCGTATTGATTTTCAGCAATAAAACTCAGCATCAAAGCGACCTTATTGCCGACCTTCACTGCTTCAGCGGCAAAAAATGTGAGCTTATTGACAAAGAGGTAGATATCAGCCGCATAAGGTATAACAGCTCCGGTGACGTTGCGTATATTAAAGGTTTTAAAGAAGAAACCGGGGGAAGCCTGTGCGTATATATAAAGGACAAGACATATCAGATAGCGGAAAATGTAAATTCGATAACCTTGTTTGCTTGATTTTACGGGAAAGGGGCAACTTAACATGAAAGACCTGACAATAAAAACCGCGCTCTTCGGCGGTTTTGATAAAAAGGAAGTTTTAAAACTCATCGAGACAATTCAAACTCAATCCCTCGATGAGTCTGAAACTCTGCGTAAAAAGGATGCCGAAATTGAAGAGCTGAAAAATCAAATCGCTCAGGCCGATGACAGGGCGGAATCTGAACGCAGAAGATTTTCGGCTTTAGCGGCTTTGAACGATGATTATTGTGAGCGCATTTATAATCTTGAAGAAGAACTGAAACAGCAGAGTCTTAAGGTTGCCGATATTAAGGAAAGTTTGGAGAACTTGAAAAAAATCGAAGCGAAGATAGGCACAATTATTTTGGAAGCCGTCATTTACTCCGAAAAGATAACCGAAAGATCACAACAGGCAATTGAAGAAGCATCCTGTGATGCAAGGCATTCTCTGATATCAACAGCTCAAGATATCAACGAACTGAACGCAGAGCTTGCCTCGGTCTCCGATGAATTCAAAGAAGATGTCAGCGTCCTTAAGGCGAAAATGGAAGAACTTTCCGGAACCCTTAATTCTCTTGCGGCAAGGTTCGCTCAGGACAGCGAATCCGTTGACGCTGAAGAAGCGCAAACCGTGGCTGAACTCACGCCCCCGCCTGCGGAAGATAATGCCGAAGCGGACATGCAAATCACTCCGGAAGATGTTATGCCCGAACAGGCGGAAAGCGGTTTTAACGAAACGGATGAAGAACCGGTTGACGCAACGGAAGAAAAAGAAGAAGAAATAGCGGTGGAAGTATCGGAAGAGGTTGCGGAAAAAACAGAGGCGGAAGAAAATGCTGATGCTGTCGATGAGGACGGCCGACAGGGGAGTGAGGAAGAAGCGGCCGCCGCCGATGAAGTAGCGATCTCCGACCCGGAAGCTCCGATAACTCTCCCCGCCGGAGACGATGAAGAAGGCATAAGCGAAAGCAATATGGAAGCCTTGTTAAAACTTTTCTCCGACGAGCTTTTCAAATAAAAGCCATACTTTTTGGAGGAAGCAATATTAATGGCAATATATTTAAATTCGGAAGATATTAAAATTTCAGCACCCTCCCTTGTTGCAGGGGACAGGGTGCTTTTGTCGGGTACCGTCTACACCGCAAGGGATGCCGCCCACAAGCGGCTCATTGAACTGATTGAACAGGGCAGGGATTTGCCCTTTGATTTGAACGGCGCCTGCATTTACTATACCGGGCCTACACCCACCCCGCCGGGGCGGGCTATCGGCAGTTGCGGCCCGACAACTTCCGGCAGAATGGACTCGCTGACCGTACCGCTTTTGGAAAAAGGCCTTGCGGGCATGATAGGCAAGGGCGAGCGAAGCCCTTTGGTGATTGAGGCAATCAAAAAGTTTCAGGCCGTATATTTTTGCGCACTCGGCGGAGCCGGAGCCTTGGCCGCCGAATGTGTGACCGCCTGTGAAGAAGTGTCTTTTGAAGACCTGGGTTGCGAGAGTATTAAACGCCTCCGGTTTGAAAACTTTCCGCTTATTGTCGGCGTTGACTCCAAAGGCGGCAATATTTATAACAGAAAAAGCAGGGAAAAATAACAGCCCTGAACGGTTTATTTTTGGCAAAGGGTGGCAAATGCTCCGGAAAAATTCATGAAAAGTGCATTGGTTGATTGTTATCTTGAATAGGTAAATCAGCTGGTTACAGACCAAATGAGAGAAACGGAACAATTGATTAAAGCACATTTAGATCAAATTAATTGCCTCTCCAATAAACTTTTGGAGAAGAGCTTTATGACAGGTGATGAGATGGTGGAGCTATTTAAAACAATATAAAATAATGTATGTGTTTTAAAATTATGCACGTTAAGCGCAACAAGCTTATTCGAGCTTAAGTACATAATGTATTAAACAAACATTTATTTAATGTCTACTGAACAACC
>DCTF01000063.1 GCA_002329225.1 Ruminococcaceae bacterium UBA1447 | reverse complement strand
CTGGATGTTTCCATTCAGGCACAGGTTATTAACATGTTTGAAGATTTGCAGGAGGAATTGGGGCTTACCTACCTTTTTATTGCCCATGAGTTGAGTGTAGTTAAACATATAAGCAACCGTATCGGTGTCATGTATTTGGGCAAACTGGTCGAACTGGCTGAAAGTTATGAACTTATTTTTCATTGCGTACATCCCTATTCCAAGTCGCTTATTTCCGCTATTCCCGTAGCGGATCCGAAACTGAGCAGACAGAAAAAAAGAATTATCCTCGAAGGCGATGTGCCCAGCCCCGTCAATCCGCCTTCAGGTTGCCGCTTCAGAACACGATGCCGATATGCGACCGAGATTTGTGCTCAGCAGGAACCCGAGTTTAAAGAANNCCGCCTGCCATAACCTTGATGCGGTGCAGTAGTTTTTTGTGAACATTGTCATTCGGCAAACGGTTGCCGGCCGTTGACCGTGTGCCGAATCGATGTTAAAAAATAATTAAAAAATAGGAGGAGAAATTATGAAAAGAAAGATTGCATTGTTTCTGGCAATTCTTATGACCTGTCTTATCTTCCTTCCAGCCTGTGACAAGGGCGGAGAAGGCGATGACAAAACTCCAAAGGCTTCCGACACTATTGCGGTTTGCGTAGGGTCCGACCCGGCTACCCTTGACCCGGCACTTAACTCCGCCGCAGACGGCGCTACCCTCATTATTCACGCATTTGAGGGCCTTATGACTCTTGACAAAGACGGGGTACCTATTTACGGCCAGGCAAAATCTCACACGCTTTCCGAAGACAAAAAGGTCTACACTTTCACCCTGAAAGATGACCTGAAGTGGAGCGACGGTCAACCGCTCAAGGCATCGGATTTTGTTTATGCATGGAACCGTGCCATTGCTAAAGAAACAGCCGCCGACTACGAGTACATGTTCGATGTTATTGACGGCTACGATGCCGGCAAACTTAATGTGAATGCCCCGGACGACAAGACCCTGATTGTTACCTTAAAAACGGCAACACCGTATTTCCTGGAACTCTGTGCTTTCCCGACTTATTCCCCTGTCAGGGAAGACCTTGTTGCTACTCACGGTGACAAATGGGCAACGGCCCCCGCTACCTATATCGGCAACGGCCCTTACAAGATGGTAGAATGGGTTCCCGGTTCCCACATCACCTACGCCAAAAATGAAAACTATTGGGATTACGCCAACCTCGGCGCCCAAAACCTGAAGTTCGTTTTGATGGACGACGATGCCGCCATTCTCAATGCATTTAAGACTGAAGAAATTCTCTTTGCGGATTCTCTTCCCAATGACGAAATTGATGCATGGAGAGACAAGCCCGAGTTTAACATCCTGGGCCAGTTGGGTACATACTACATCTCCTTTAATGTTAAGAAAGCTCCTCTGGACAATCCGAAAGTTCGTCAGGCGCTGACTCTTGCGATTGACCGTGACTTTATTGTCACCGAAATCGGCAAGGGCGGTCAGGTTCCCGCAGGCGCTTTTGTAGCAATCGGCCTGAGTGATGCCGATCCCGCGAAGGAATTCCGCGCAGTGGGCGGCAACTACTATGATCCCTTCAAGGCGGCTAATGAAGATAACCTTGCAAAAGCTAAAGAACTGCTTGCTGAAGCCGGCTATCCCAACGGCGAAGGTCTGCCTACTATTGAGTACCTCTATAATATCAGCACCGGTCACCAACTCATCGCTGAAGCTATCCAGGATATGTGGAAGAAGATTGGCGTCACCATTACCTTGGAATCCCAGGAATGGGGCACCTTCCTCGAAACCCGTAAAAACGGCGACTACTTTATCGCCCGTAACGGTTGGCTCGGTGACTACAACGATCCCATTTCCTTCCTGGATATGTGGGTAACGGGCGGCGGCAATAACGATGCCCAGTATTCCAACGCCGAATATGATGCCCTTATCAGACAGGTAAAAGAATCCGATGATCCCGCTTTAAGAATGGAACTTATGCACAAAGCGGAAGACATTATCTTCAAAGACTGGATGCTTTGCCCGATTTACTACTATGTGGACATCTTCCTTAGCAGTGCAAAACTCGAAGGCACCTGGTCCTCTCCCTTGGGCTACAAGTATTTCATGTACGCCAAAGTAAAATAAGCATAGGTTAATAACCGTCATCCTGACGGTAAAACTCATGCAAAAAGGGCGGCCCGAATTTCTGTTCGGGCCGCCNNATTTTTGTTGTGAATTACGGAAACAACAAATAAAGTATATCCGTTTGTGTTGTAAATACCCTATGGTGTTGGTATAATCAAGACTGTAATAAAAATTAAATAGGGGGAGTGTCGGCATGAGTAAGTTACTTAGTAAATATGACTACGAGCAACAAACGGCTCAGAGCAGGGACAGACGAATGGCCTGGTGGCGGGAAGCCCGCTTCGGGATGTTTGTGCATTTCGGCCTTTATTCACACTACGGTCATAACGAATGGGCCATGGTTCAAGAAAATATTCCCGTCAAGGAGTATGAAAAACTTGCACAGTCCTTCAATCCCAAACCGGGAGCCCCACGGGAGTGGGCGGCGCTGGCAAAAAAAGCCGGGATGAAGTACATGGTATTAACCTCCCGCCATCATGAGGGTTTCAGCCTTTGGGACTCAAAAGTGAATCCCTACAACTCCGTAAACTACGGCCCTAAACGGGATATAGTGCGGGAATTTGTTGACGCCTGCCGGGAGTTCGATTTAAAAATCGGATTTTACTCCAGTTTAATGGATTGGCATCATCCCGACGGCTGGCGCTGTGCCTTTGATGTTGAGGCGAGAAAACGTTTTACGGATTATATCCATGCGCTTAACACGGAACTTCTTACTAACTACGGTAAAATCGATATTCTCTGGTACGATGTGTCCGCTCCGATGGAGTCTTGGGAGGGTTGGGACTCACTGACACGCAATCAGCATATGCGTGCCTTACAGCCCGACATTATTATAAATGACCGTAGCCGTTTGCCGGAAGATTTCGGCACTCCGGAAGAACATCTTACCGCTGCTGACCGGGATTGGGAGGCTTGCATGACCTTCAACGGACTCAGCTGGGGTTACTTGGATGCTGCCCAGGCGGTCAATTACAGCTATAACGCTCAGCATATAATACGCATGCTTCAAACCTGCTCCTCCAAAGGGGGCAACCTGCTTTTGAATATCGGCCCCGCTCCTGACGGCTCCGTGCCGGCAGATGCTGTGGAACCTCTCTCCCAAGTGGGCAAATGGCTGCAGGAAAACGGTGATGCCGTCTACGGAAAACTCTTAAAAAATGAGGGGAGCAACACCTGTTGGTTCGGAGCCAACGGACTCTCAAAAGCTACTTCGGACGGTAAATCGGTTTATCTTTGGGTTTGGGTTTGGCCGGAATCGGGGGAGATGGGTATAGGCGGATATATGACCGCCCCCAAATCGGTTCGCTTTTTAAAGGATAATACTCCCATTGAGTTTGAACACAGGGGGCACCGTATTTTACTTAAGAATATGCCGAAAAAATCTCCGGACGAAACCGCAGACGTTACGGTAATAGCCATGGATTTTGAAGAAAAACCGGAGTATCTGTTTGCCAGCTATTATCCACAGCTTCATGGCGGACGTGATGTTGCGGGGGACAACAAAATCTAAGGGTTTCCAATAATGACATTAACTGAAAAACTTATAAAGGGGAACGAAAAGACAATGAAGGTTGTTGCATTTAACGGCAGTCCCCGCAAAAACGGCAACNNGAAAAAGAAGGTATCGAAACCGAAATAGTGCAAGTGGGCGGCAATACCGTTAAGGGTTGTAACGGTTGCGGGAACTGTGCCCGGAACAAGGACGAAAAATGTATCATTACGGGAGATAATGTCAATGAGTGGATACAAAAAATAAAACACGCTCAAGGGGTGCTGTTCGGTTCCCCGGTGCATTACGCTTCCATAACCGGGGACATGAAGGGCTTTTTGGATAGGGCTTTCTATGTTCAGGGGTGCAATAACAGAATGTTCCGCCACAAGACGGGAGCGGCTTTGGTGGCTGTCAGACGCTCCGGGGGAACAACGACCTTTGACCAACTCAACAAATACCTGACCTGTTCCGAAATGCTTATTCCAACATCCAACTATTGGAACATAATCCACGGGTCAAAACCCGGTGAAGTCCTTGAAGACACGGAGGGTGTACAAATTATGCGGTTGCTGGGGAAGAATATGGCTTGGCTCCTTAAACTTGTGGAAAACGGCCGGGGNNAGATTTTCATGAGCTTTATCAGATAAAACAGAGGTGTGCTTCGGTTCCCCTTTATCCGGTATTTTTCTGCATATAATAATTTCTTTGATTAAGGAAAAGGAGGATAACTATGGCTTTTATCAAATTTATTTCCGTGCTTCTCGCTTTTCTGCAATTTCTCGGTATTACCTTCAATATCTATCCGTACGATACGGAAGTGAACTGGGGCGGTCTCCCCTAT
>DCTF01000002.1 GCA_002329225.1 Ruminococcaceae bacterium UBA1447 | reverse complement strand
GGGCCCCGCCCAGAGGTCCTCGGACGCACTTGCCACATAGACCGGTCTCGGCGCTAAAAGCGCAACAAGTTGGTGCTGGTCAAAGGGCATTGTTTCTTCCTTACCTATATATTTTTTATAATTTTCGCAAAACCAATAGGGGAAGCTCTCTGTAATATGTTCCACTCTCTCCCCCGTTTTTTTCCGTGTAACAGCCGCCCCGCTGCAACCCGAATTGTTGGAAACCGCGGCGGCAAAGCGTTCATCCTGAGCGCCGCACCAAAGGGCGGTTTTACCCAGACGGGAGTGCCCTGCACAAAAAATCCGTTTTTTGTCTATACTGTCCAAGGTAAGAGCATAGTCCATAACCCGGCTTGCCGCCCAAGCCCACATGGAGATTTTTCCCCAATCAGTGCCGTCATTTCTTCTTTCAAACATGGCGGCTAAACCGGAAGAAAAATCGTCTTCTTTATCCTCGGTCACATCGTCATAACAAAAAGTTGCCAGAGCGTACCCGCCGTCAATAAGTTCTTCAATGGGGCAATACTTGCCGATCGGGTACTTTGTGAAAGAAAGATAGATTATCAGCGGTACATTTTCGCTATAGGGGAGCACAAAATCCACCGGGAAGGAAAAATCCCCCTTAGGTGTGGGAACGGTCAATTCCACCTCCCGGTATTCCGCCTTACCCGCCCAGGAGTTCCCCGTCTCCGATTTTAAAACCTTTGAACCGGTAAAAGAGGGGGGCGGCGGTGAAAACCCGTATTCTTCTCTTGAAAAAAGTTCGATGAGTTCTTTGCGCCTTTGCGGCCAGTCTTTTGCCTCCGAACCGGGCTTTAGTATGGGCGGCAGTTCAAGTTTAGCCAAATCCTTATAAATCATCTTTTTCATCCCCCTGTTCAGTTTTGCTGTAATAAAAAACTTTTCAGAAATTATAATACCAGCGCATTTATCTTTTGTCGATAGATTGAAAATTTAAATCGGCTTTTCGGATAAGGAGACAGTTATGGAAACAATAAGACCGTACCGTCAAGAGGACCGGGAAAATGTACGCAACCTGTGCCTTATAAACGCCGGTAATCCTGAAAAAGAAAGGCAGCAGAAGTTTATTCTGAACACATTCTGCGACTACTACATAGAATGTGAGCCGGAAAACTGTTTTGTGGCGGCTAATGAAGATAATGAAGCCGTAGGCTATATAATCTGTGCGGAAAACTACGGACAATTTGAAAGAAGAATAAAAAGCGATTATCTGCCCCGTGCGCTTCGGCTCGGCCCTGACAAATGGATAGGCTTACGCTTATCTTATGCACCCCACAAAAAATTCTCCCGTGAGTACCCGGCGCATTTGCACATAGATATTTCCGCCGACTACCGGCGCAAAGGCTTGGGGAGCGCCCTTATGAACACCCTCACCGAACATCTTCGCAACAAAGGAGCAAAGGGGCTTATGCTCACCGTAGGCAAAAAAAACGAGAAGGGAATAAACTTTTATAAAAAATACGGCTTTGAAGTGCTGCAAACCGGAACGGGCAGCGTTGCAATGGGAATAAAGCTTTGATTGTTTTTCGACAGTGTTTTTTCAGGAATTAAAAGCGGGCTTTTCTTTACTGAAAAGCCCGCACTTTTTGAGTTTTTTTACTTAAGCCTGAACAAAGAGCGGACAATGGAATAGGCATCCGCTAACTGGAAAGTACCGTTTATAAAGGGAGTATTTACGGTTATTGATTTTCTTCTGTCTACAAACTTCTGAGCCACCTGTTCGGGGATAGAGGGTCTGGCGTCCGCATACTCGCTCGGGGAAAGTTTGTAGTCGAAGGGGCGTCTTTTAAGCGTGTCGAAAAGGGGCGCCGCCGTGTTAAAGCTGAGATCCTTTCCGTCCGCCGTTGCGGCAAGAATTAAAACTTCTTCCACCTTCGGCAAAGTAATCTCTTTTACACCCTCGGGTATTTTTACACGGACTTTAAAGAAGTAAAGTTGTTTTGCAAGTATATCCCCGTCTTCGCAATGGGCGTGAGTTGCGTTCCATGCCAAAACTCCGTTTTTGACATAACCCGTTTCGCCCAAGCCTACTAAATCCCAAGCCCCAATCGCCTCTTGCCAATCGGGAATAAAGCAAATCTGCTCCTTGCCCCCAACCTCAAAGATTGTTTGGCGGTCACCGTCAAGGGAGGCGGCAAGCAGCCAAAGCTTTCTTGTACCCTCAGGCAGTTTAAGAGTCTGACCCCGGCAGACGAGAGCATTTTTCTCCCCTTGGCCGATTTTAAATTCCACGCCGCCGCTGAGAACGGTTTCGGGAATAATCTCCCTCGGTACTGAAAGGGTCTTCGGGTGGTCGGCAGTGGCCATTTCTTGCTGCCCGGTTATGGCGGTAAAGTTATAAGGCAACTCCAAAGGAGTCATCTCATTTAACTTTGCGGGTTTCTCAGGTTTTTTAAGGGTCAGGGCAAAAGTTTTAGGTGCATAAGCGCCGATGTCGAAACATAGCACGCCGTCTTTAACTTCGGCGTCACCGATGACTTCTTCAGTGGCGAAAACTTCTTTAGCCGACTCTATGCCGGCGCCTATGGAAAACTTAACTCCCGTTTTGGCAATCCCTTCGACCTCATTAAAGCGGACGACGGTTTCTTCGCCCCGATGAGCCTTTTTAATTGCCCGTATGCTCACGCCCTCGGTATTAAGGCGTGCAAAGGAAAACTCGGTACCTAATGTGCCCTCATGGACACTGGCGGTAAAGGTTGCCATAGGCTGATTAAAACGTTGGGCGGCCGACTGGGTACCGCTTTGACGGATACCCTCATGGGGATATATGCCGAAGGAAAAGCGATTGAGGCCCAAGTCCATTAAATGCTGTGAACATTCCCAACGATAATTATAAACCGGGGTATGAACAACGGTAAGGCGCAGGGTGTTGTCATCGGGTTTATCCCAGCCGGAGCGGGAGTCGCTGAACACCGAAACGCCGAAGCTTTTACTCCTGTCCGTGATGTCCGCCCACATCTGAGCGGGCACTTCATAAAGTTTAGGCCTGCTGTTACCCCGTTTTATTACACCCAAACCTAAATCGTAACCGGCATTGGGGTTAGCGGCCGCAAGGGGGAAGACGACTTTAAGCAGGCTTGCGGTGGAACGCCAGTCCACCTCGTTATAAACCCGCACGGTATCCCCGTCGGCATCAAGCGACAGCACCTGGGTGAATTTTGAGGGGCCGGCTGTTCTGGTAATTTCAATAGCGCCCCGGGCGGGACCGTATTCAAGTATTTTTATTTTCGGGTTTTTGGCATACTCCCGGGGAGGAACGGCAAGTTCGTCATAGGTCAGTTCCCAGGCAGGCCAGGGTTTGCTGCCCTTGTAGTCAAAGAGAGCAAGGGATACCACACCGGAAAGAACGTTCTTCCCGAGCTTTTTGTCATAAATCTCGCAAATATCCCCGTTAGAATTGAGCATCACACGGAGATTTGCGTTTTCCAAAGAGGTGGAGGATATGCGTATGGCGTCCGCATCCGAATAGGGTTTATCCGCCGGTTGTACGTCATAGAGGGCAATACCCACGGACGGCACGCTTGCAACAAAGGCAATGTGAGTATGTTTTTCATCTTCATCAATAATCTGGGAGGGCACTTCTTTGCCGGAGGGGTCGGTTACCTTAATATGCTTGGTATCCTTCGGAAGTTTAACCTTTGCGGTAACGGTTTCGGTGCGAAGCCCCGTTGATTGCAGGGGGTTTGTCACCGCTACCGGTACGCCCTTGGCAAAGGAGGTATCCATTTGCTCAACAACGGCTCCAGCTCCGGCTCTGTACTCTTCCGCCAATTGGTTTTGAGAAAGCATATAGTCATTCCAGTTGCGTTTATAGCAGACCTGGAAAGACGTGCCCGTAATATCATCGTGGAACTGATGGGCTATGGCACGCTTCCACGATGTATTTATAACGGCATGGGGGTATTCCGCCAATCCCATCCAGTCCGCTGCGGAACAGAAACGCTCAGCCGCATCGGCAAGTTGTTCCACCCGTCGGTTCCAGCGTTTACCGACAGCTCTGGATGTATAACTGCCCACACCGTGGTCGGTGAGTAAGAGTTCATTGCTCCATGTGGGCAGAAGCTCTTTTTGTCTGTCGGATAAGTCGTTATCCATAATCTCGAACAGTTCGTTTGAACTCACCGACTTAACGTCAACTTCATTCATCGAGTTGGCACGGATTTCATCCATAACGGTTTTAACGGAACTTTCCCCGGGCGCTCCTCCCCGGTCTCCGGTGCCGTAAAAGGCACAGGTAAAGGGCAGACCCGCCTTGGAATTCTTTTCAAGTTTGGGCGCAATGCTGTCATTTTTACGCACCGATTTTAAACTTCGGGCATAGGAACCCGGCTGAATGTTTGCGTAAACAAAGCTGCCGTCCACACCGTACCATTTACCCAAATCGAAAGGAGCGCCGTAAGCGCTGCCCCAGGCAAGTTTGCCGGTGGAAAAGCCTTTAAGGTTTGCATGGCGGGCGATTGAAGGCAGAGCCCAACCGAAGCCGAAACAGTCGGGCAGGAAAATATCGTTGCTCTCTTTACCGAATTTCTCAAGAAAATATGTTCTTCCGTAAAGTATATTGCGGAACAGGGCTTCGGGAGAGGGGGTATTCACATCCCCGTTTTCATAGGTGCTGCCTACCGGTACCCATCGCCCCGCGGCAATGTATTCCTTCATCTTTTCAACAGCTTCGGGATAATATTCTTCCATAAGTTCATAGCGGTAAGACCCCTCAAAACCGAAGGTGTAATCGGGGTATTTATCCATGAGGGGAAAGTTTCTGAAAAGAGTTGCGGGAATATATTTGCCGATAGTTGTTTCCAAATCCCAAAGCCAGGATGTATCAAGGTGGGATACGGCAATTGTAAAAATAGTTTTTTTAGTTAACATAATATTAATCCTCTCTATTCAAGTTTTTACTTAAACACTCACATCAACGATAAAACCATCCCCTTATTCGGAATACAACAATTTTACATCTTTCAAGGCCAGTCTTCAAGTAAATCTGTTCAATTAAGGGTAAGCTCAAGATTATTATCCGGAACACCGCTGTTTCCGATTAAAGAAGATACAAATGCGGGGATATCGGAAAGTTCGGGATTTTTTTCGCCCAGCTTTTTTTCAAGTGTTGAGATGACCGGACGAAAACGCTTCAGAGCCTTCATAATAAGGGAATGAACCGGCGTACCGGGTATATAAGGGGCATCCCCTTCAAACATATTGCGGACAAGCTCAACACCTAAATCCTTAACCAAAACGCCCTTCAAATCCGACGGCACTTTTATAAAAAGCAGGCGTCCGAGCTTACCCAAGGTCAATGTCTGCATAGTGTTGCCCGCAAATTTTATCAACCCCAAGTTTTTCGATTTGCTGCCCTTTTTAGCGATTTTGCGCGCAAAGGCTTCCGGATTTTCCGCCATTGAGTCTATTGTCGTGCGAATCATACGTTCAAACCGCCAGGTAAAATATTCATCCGCCGTCATACCGTTTTTGTCCCAATCGAATTCCTCTATTCTTGAGGACTCAATTTTTACCTTTTTTTCATCCGAAAAAGTCACTTTGCGTATTGAAGCGGGGCAGCCCACCAAGGAGCCGGTGCAAACATCCCAAAGAGTATTTCCTTTAGCGGTGGTTATTGAATTGACGCTTTGCATGTGCATGTGACCGGTAAAAACAAGCTGAAGCCCCCAATCCGCAAGGGTTTCCGCCGTTTCCCGCCAATTTGAGATAACCGCATCCCCAACCATGCTCATAACGGGTGAACCGGGCAAAACGGGGTAGTGGGTCATAGCAAAGAAAATATCACCTGCCGCTTTGGCCGAATCAATTTGCTCTTTTATCCATTTCAAATGCTCTTCGTCAAAGCCGTGAAAGTGTTTCCCGTCACCGTCACAATTCAGAGCCAAAAGACGGACACCGTCGGCAATGGAGGCCGCATAGGAATAGGTTCTTTCGTTAAAGGCGAGGCAGTCGGAATAACCGTAATCTTTGTAAAGCGTCAACAGCTCCTCACGGGAAGTTCCTTCCACGGGGATTCTTTCTTCACCTTTAAACGCTCTCGGATTGTCGTTGTAATCATGGCCGGCGGTTGTAACATAAATCCGCTTACCGCAGGCTGTAAGTTTTTCAAGCTTTTTTATAAAGCCCAGATGGCTCTCTTTTTCTCCGTCAAAAATCAGATCCCCCGGGATTAAAACGGTTTGCACTTCTTTATCCGCACAAAGGGTATCAAATGCGGAATCAATAATTGATCCCGTTTCAGCCAGACATTTTTGCTCGGTCAGATTAAATCTGTCATATTCGGGGCCTTCGGCGCCCAGGGAATTTTCAAAATAATGGGTATCGGTGATAAGAAAAAACGAAAAAGGAGTTTTCATGCTTTTATTTGCTCCGCATTCTATATGAGTTTAAAATCAAGGACAACCGGATTGTGGTCGCTGTAAAAGAACTCCGTTTGTAAGTTTTCCGAGCGCAGCACATATATATTTGAGGACACAAAAAAGCCGTCTATTACGATTACAAAAGTTTCTCCCTGCATATAGGGAATGTCACAATTGCGTGCCGTGGGAACAATACCGTCCTTTGAAACATTGTTAATCATTGTAATTCCTTTGGGAATAAGCTCTTTCGGAAAGGGCTTTGCCCAGCTGAATTCACCCGCTTTATCGGCACCGTTAAGGACTTCGGCGGAATTGCCGGGGAGGTCGTGGTTAAAGTCCCCTCCGCAAATTACATAGTTGCCCTGTTCTGTTTTTTCTTTAATATCCTCAAAAAGCATTTTTATCTGGGCGGTTCTTATTGAGGCATCCCCGCCGTAGGCTGACAAATGAACATTGTAAAGATAGAGGCTTTTCCCGCTATCCGTTTCTATACGGCTGACACTGTAGCAACGGTCCAAGTCAACAAGCTTTGACAGGTCTGTAGCTATAGGTAAACTGCGGCGAACGCTGTCAAGGATATTATACTTTGAAAAGACGGCAAGACCGGAGAGGGACTTACCGTGGGGCTTAATAAGAGGGTAATAAAGATAGGCGGAATCGTAGTTAATCGCCTTTACGCTGCTGAATTTCGGAAAGGCTTCCCGCAGCAACTCATACTGGTCAATATGATAACTGCGGGTGGAGTTCAGGTCTACTTCCTGAAAAAGGACAAAGTCCGGGTTAAGGGCGGCAACAAGATCCGCCGCACCCTGCACATTTTCTTTGCAGCTTTCTTTACTGCGGGCGCGGGATTCTTTTCCCCCGTCCATGAAAAAGCTGAAATCCTGACTGTAGGCTCCGAACCCTATGTTATAGGTGACAATTCTGAAGCTGTCACCGGAGTTCAAAGACAGATTTTCCCCTTTCTCAATACCCAGGGTAATGTTGTCCTCAAGGCGGTCATACGACAGCAGAACATAGGCCGCATAAGAGCCGACAACAACAATAACCGCCGCCAAAATAATTGCCAAAACCTTAAACAGCTTTTTCATTTTGCCCTCCTTAACCGGTAACCGGCAAACTGATTTCTTTATTTACCTTTGGTCATGACTCTTTCAACGTTTTTTTCTCATAAACATCTGTAAAGTTGAGTAAAAATAAAATCAGGAAAACGCCCCAGATAGGCAGGGTTTCTATCGCCCCGTTTTCTCCGAACAGAAGGAGAAGCACAATCATAATTGCCAAAAGGGCGATGAATAGAA
>DCTF01000132.1:3214-3392 GCA_002329225.1 Ruminococcaceae bacterium UBA1447 | reverse complement strand
CTAAAAAAAACAAAAAAGAAAGGTGGCGCTTTTTATGAAAGTTTTGATTGTAGGCGGTGTTGCGGGGGGCGCCTCGGCGGCGGCCAGACTGCGCCGGCTTGATGAATCCGCCGAGATTATCCTCTTTGAGCGGGGCGAATATATCTCCTTCGCCAACTGCGGTCTCCCCTACTATATC
>DCTF01000132.1:0-3200 GCA_002329225.1 Ruminococcaceae bacterium UBA1447 | reverse complement strand
AAAGAGAATAAGACCGTGGAGGTCAAGGATCTGCGCACCGGGAAGATTTACACGGAAACCTATGACAAGCTTGTACTTTCCCCGGGGGCAATGCCTGTAAAGCCGAAAATTAAGGGTGTGGAAAACTCCAAGGTGTTCACTCTGCGCAATATTCCCGACACCTACCGCATTAAAGATTTTATAGACAACAACAATCCCAAGTCCGCCGTAGTAGTGGGCGGCGGCTACATCGGTATTGAAATGGCCGAAAACCTTAAGCATGCGGGGCTTGACGTTACCGTTGNNTTATGAACCATGTAATAGCCACAATCGACTACGATATGGCCGGCGATGTACACAATCATTTAAGGCATAACGGCATACGCCTCATACTTGAAGACGGTGTTAAAGCCGTGGAGGACAGCGGCGACAAACTGAAAGTTACCCTGGGCAAGGGGGAGCTTGAGTGCGATATGGTCATACTCTCGGTAGGTGTAAAACCCGAAAGCACTTTGGCGGTTCAGGCGGGTTTGGAAGTTAATTCCAGAGGCGCCATTGTGACGGATGAACATATGCTCACCTCCGACAAAGACATTTATGCGGTAGGCGATGCTGTGGAAATTACGGACACCGTCACCGGCGAAAAAGGGTTCGTTCCCTTGGCGGGGCCTGCAAACAAGCAGGGGCGGATTGCCGCAGATAATATCGCCGGCATACCTTCCGCCTACCGTGGCACTCAGGGCACCGGCATACTTAAATGCTTTGATTTGACCGTAGCCTGTACCGGCATCACTGAGGAAAGAGCTAAAAAATCAGGGCTCAATTATGAAAAATCCTTCACCTATTCCAGTTCCCACGCCACTTATTACCCCGGAGCAACTAATATGTCCATGAAAATCATATTTGACAAAAGCAACGGCAAGCTCTTGGGCGCCCAGATAGTCGGCTATGAGGGTTCGGACAAGAGGATTGATGTTCTGGCCACCGCCATCTATGCGGGAATGACAATTTATGACCTGACAAAACTCGAACTTGCCTATGCTCCGCCATTCTCCTCCGCAAAAGACCCGGTCAACATGGCCGGTTATGTGGTTGAAAATATTTTGGAAGGTCAAACCAAAATTTTCCACTGGCACGATGTGGCCGACCTCCCTCGGGACGGCAGCGTAAACCTTTTGGACATAAGAACGGTAGCGGAATACGAAAACGGCTATATTGACGGCTTTATCAATATCCCACTGGACGAGCTGAGGGATCACATAGACGAAATTGATAAAACCAAACCCACCTATGTAACCTGCCGGGTTGGACTCAGAGGTCATATCGCCTGCAGAATTCTTTCAGGTTACGGAATTGATTGCTACAACCTTTCCGGCGGATACAGGCTTTGGAAAAGCATATTCCAAGGGGTTGTCCCGAGCGCAAAAGACAAGTTAATCAATACAGAAACAATGCAGCCCTTAAACAGACCCGTAATAAGTGTTGACGCTACCGGCCTGCAATGCCCCGGCCCGATTTTAAAATTGGCGGAATCCGTCAAGAACGCAAACGACGGCGATGTAATCGAGATTAAAACTACCGACCCCGCCTTCGGTGCGGATGTGGAAAGCTGGTGCAGAAGAACGGGGAACACCTTTGAAGGGCTGAGCGCCGCAAAGGGCGTCACCACCGCAGTCGTCAAGAAAGGCGGAGATGTCCCCTGCTTAGCTCCCGAGAGCGGCGATAACAAAAACATTATCGTTTTCTCCGGCGATTTGGACAAAGCAATTGCCTGCTTTATAATCGCCAACGGCTCCGCCGCATTGGGGCGCAAGGTTACAATGTTCTTCACTTTCTGGGGGCTGAACATTTTAAGAAAACCCGAAAAAGTCAAGGTTAAAAAGAACCTGATTGCCAAAATGTTCGGCGCAATGATGCCCAGAGGAGCCAACAAGCTCAAACTTTCGCAAATGAATATGGGCGGCATGGGCAGCAAGATGATTAAAAAGATTATGCGTGACAACAATGTGGACAGCCTGCAGGAGATGATAAAAACCGCTCTGGATAACGGTGTGGAATTGGTGGCCTGCACCATGAGCATGGATTTAATGGGCCTGCAGTTGGAAGAACTTGTAGACGGGGTAAAACCCGGCGGAGTAGCCTCCATGCTGGCAAATGCGGAAGAGTCGGATATGTCACTGTTTATTTAAACTGATTAGAAGACTCGTACGATTTAAGTGATAGTGTAAAAACCCAAAGGAGCAAAAACGTTCCTTTGGGTTTTTGTATGTTATTCAGTGTGAATTCCCGATTATTAAACCGTAATCATATCCCTGATTTGTTCGAAAGTCTTTTCGCCTATTCCTTCAATTTGCAGAAGTTCGTCTGTATTGGAAAAGGGGCCGTTTTCCTGCCGGTAGTTTATTATTGCCATAGCCCTGACCTCACCTATACCGGGGAGACTCATAAGCTGTTCCTGTGAGGCGGTATTTATGTTGACCGGGCCGGTATACGGAGGTTTTGTCGCCTGTGTCCAATGGGCGGACTGCTCCGCAGGGGCTTCCTGCACCGGGGGCACGGTTTCGTTTTTTACCTCGCCCGTTAAATCGGGCGGCACGGTTGTTTGAACTGCGGCCGGGTTCCGCTCAAGGGTTATAGTGACCGCCGGGCGCTCTTCAAAGGCTATGTAAAGGATAAGCGCCGCAGCGCATACCAGTGCAAAGGCTATTAAGTAAAGTTCGTGCTTTTTTTCACTCACAGGCAGGCTCTCCGAAATACTTTTTCCACGCAATATTATCACAGACAGGCGAAATTCGCAACGGTAAAAAGGAGGCGTTTGTCACCCCCCTGCGGCGGTTGACAAATCCGCCTCTAAGATATAGTATAAACGGGCGAGATTAATCCTTAAGCAAAGGTATGAAAGGCGGTAGAATAATATGAAAAAGAGAAGGCTTTTAGGCTGGGGCTTGCTTTNNGCTGTACTTAAAAGAAAAACTCAAAGACGATGAATTTAAAAGCGAGCTGAAGCAAAAGGGACAAACCGGGCTTAACATGGCTCTTGCGGGGCTGAATACCGTTTTGCCTAAGCTGCCCGTCCCCTATGCCGAGGACTATGTCGGCGAAAACTTTTTTTCAGGGCATGAGGAGTTTCGCAACACCGGCGTGAGGGGCGGCAAATGGCGGCTCGGTTACGCCAGAGCAAGCCTGCTGCCCGTTGATTATGAAAACAACGATTATTATCT
>DCTF01000027.1 GCA_002329225.1 Ruminococcaceae bacterium UBA1447 | reverse complement strand
CTGCATACTGCAAAAAAAGCAATAGTTTACGGAAAACCGGTTTTAGGCGTAAACGCCGGCAGGCTGGGTTTTTTGGCGGGGCTTGAACCTAAAGAGATTGATTTGATAGAAAAACTTTTTGACGGTGAGTATGAAATTGACCGTAGAATGCTTTTGCGTGCATCAATCAAGGGGGAAAAAGAGCAAGGTTTTGAAGAACTTTGCGTAAATGATGCCGTTATAATGGGAACGAGCAGGGGTAAGCCTGTGGAGCTTTCCATTTCCTGCAACGGACGAAATCTTATCAGTTATCTTGCCGATGCTTTAATCTGCTCCACCCCGACCGGGTCAACCGCCTATTCTTTTTCTNNNNCCTTGAAAGCATTCTGATTACCCCCGTTTGTGCCCATTCTTTCTTTGCCAGACCCTTTGTCCTGAATCCGCTTTCCCGTTTAGAGATAAAAAACATACGCGATAGTGATATGTTGCTTATGTGCGACGGTGCGGAAGCCGTGAGTATACCTCCCGGCGGCTGTGTTTTTATTGAAAAAGCCGACAAAACGGCGGATTTTATACGCATCAAATCGGATACATTTGCCGATGTTCTCCGAAACAAAATGGCTCAACGCAACGGGTGAGGACCCGTTTGAAATATTTGAAAGGGTGGTTTTATGAAAAAGAAAAGACTTGAACTCATTATGCGGCTAATTGAAAAATATCCCATCTCAACGCAGGAAGAACTCCTTAACAGGCTGCGCGAAAGCGGCTTTGATGTCACACAGGCGACGGTATCCAGAGATATTAACGAGTTGCGCCTTGTAAAAATGATAGGCGCTAACGGGCAGTACCGTTATGTAGCGAACAGAACCGATTCCGATGAACTTGTGGAGAAGTTCAATGCCATCTTCACTCAATCGGTTATCTCCTGCGATTATGCGGGGAATACTATCGTCATTCGTTGTCATACGGGCATGGCGCAGGCTGCCTGCGCCGCCTTTGACTCAATGCATTGGGACGGCTTGGTGGGGACCCTTGCCGGGNNGCCCTGTGCAGAACGGAAGGTTATGCTTCTCAGATGAGGGACGCAATACAAAGACTTTTAGGCAAATAAACAGTTGGTGATGAAATGCTTCAAAGCCTGACAATTGAGAATATTGCCGTAATAGAAAGCGCCGATATAAACCTTGAAACCGGTATGAACGTACTTACCGGCGAAACCGGTGCGGGTAAATCCATAATCATTGACGCCATAAATGCCGTTCTCGGTGAAAGAACTTCAAGGGAGATTATCCGTACAGGTGCCCAGAATGCCAAGGTGTCGGCGGTGTTTTGCAATATCGGACAGGATGTAAAAGAAATGTTGGCCGAGTCGGGGTTGGATCCTCAACCCGATAACAGCTTAATTCTGCAGCGATCGGTAAGCTCCGACGGCCGCAGTACCTGCCGTGTCAACGGCAATCCCGTTACCGTCACTATGCTTAAGAATATCGGCAACCTTTTGGTGAATATACACGGTCAGCACGACAGCCAGGCCCTCCTTTCACCGGAAAAGCATTATACTTTTATTGACAAAATTGCCGAAAATCAACTTCTCTTGTCCGAATACAAAGAGGCCTATAATCACTGCCGGGCACTGAAAAAAGAATTAGCCGATACGGATACGGACGAAGCCCAGAAAGTCAGGCGTCTGGATTTACTTAACTACCAGATAGAAGAGCTTGAAGCCGCCTCTTTAAGAGTAGGGGAACAAAAAGAGCTTACCGAAAAAAGGGATTTATTCAGCAATGCCGAAAAGATTATCACACGCCTCAGTGACGCCCTTGTCGCCCTGAACGGGACGGATGAAACCGACGGCGCCAAACAGAACCTTGAATTTGCTGCGGATTGCCTGTCGCAAGCCGCCGGTTATTATTCCGAGCTTGAAGTTCCTGCCCAAACCATAAGAGGCATGAGCTATGATTTGGAAGATTATATTATAACGGCAAGAAATGCGCTGGAAATGCTTGAATATGACCCTCAGGAACTTGAGTTTATAGAAGAACGCCTTGATGTGATTTATCGGCTCTCCCGAAAATACGGCGAAACCGAGGAAGAAATGCTTGATTTTTTAGGTCAGGCTAAGACGGAAAAGGAGAAAATCGTACTTTCCGACGAAAATGCCGCAAAACTCCGTCTTGAACTTGAAAAAGCATGGAAAGAGCTTAAACAACTGGGGGCGAAGCTAACTCAAAGCAGGATAACCGCCGGCGAAAAGTTTGCAGCCCTTGTGCGGGAAGAACTGAATTTTCTTGATATGCCGGGTGTCGTTTTTGCCGTGGAGCGCCGTGATGCCGGTTTCGGCCCTGCGGGAGCGGATGAGATTGAGTTTTTAATAAGCGCCAATGCTGGGGAAGAGCCGAGAGCGCTTGCAAGGATAGCTTCCGGCGGTGAGCTTTCCCGTATTATGTTGGCAATAAGGAATGTTCTCTCCGCAAAAGATGATGTGGCAACCCTGATTTTTGACGAAATTGACTCAGGCGTAAGCGGCAGAGCGGCACAAAAAGTGGCCATGAAGCTCAAGCAGGTCTCCAAGGGTCGTCAGGTTATTTGTGTTACACATTTGGCTCAAATTGCCGCTTTTGCGGACAACCATCTTTTAGTTAAAAAGTCCGTAAGGGCGGGTAAAACCTATACCGAGGTGGAACTGTTGGATTTGCAGGGCAGAAAAAATGAACTCGCAAGAATTATAGGCGGCTTAACCGTAACTGAGAAACAATTGGCCAGCGCAGAGGAAATGCTTAATAACGCAAAACTTTTTTAAAAGAGGTGCAAAAAATGAAGTTCGGAACCTGTGTAGGGATGGATCCCGAAAGAATAGCGGTATCAGGAAAAGCCGGTTTTGATTATGTCGAAACAAATATGACCGAGTTGGCTTTAGCCGATGATGACAAACTGTCAAAGTTCATAAATGCACTGCAAGAATCGGGCATTCCCTGCGAAGCCTCAAATTGCTTTATCCCCGGCGACCGCTACCGCATTGTGGGCGAAAATGTAGATTACCCCTCAATTGCGGAGTACGTTGACCTTGCCCTTGAAAGGGCGGGGAAAGTTGGGATTAAATCTGCGGTTTTCGGCAGCGGCGGCGCAAGAAAAGCGCCGGACGGTTTCAGCNNAGAAATAGTGAGTCCGCGAGCCGAAAAATACGGCATCACCATTGCCGTGGAACCACTTTATAAAGAGGCATGCAATTTAATAAATCTTGTGCAGGAAGGTGTGGATATTGCCAAGGCAACCGGCTGCGGTAATATAAAAGGGCTGGCGGACTTGTTTCATATGTATTATGAAAAAGATTCCGTTGAAAGCATTGCGGCCAATAAAGGCTGGATTCATCATGCTCATATTGCCAACCCCGTCAATCGCGGCTTTCCCGCTCCCGGGGACGGCTTTGATTTTGCGCCTTTCATAGGGGCATTAAAGTTTGCCGGTTGCCCTCGCCTTACTATAGAGGCGGGCACGGAGGATTTTGAAAAAGACGCTTACCTTGCTTTGGAAGTGCTTAAAACCCTGTAATCTTGACAAGGGTATTCATATTAAACTATAATTTCCGCAGTAGATGAGGAGAGAATAAGCAGTCCTTTTCATCATCAAAATGATTAGTGCCCTCTGCTTATACAAGCGCAGAGGGCAAGTTTTTGGGAGGTCCGCATGAACGTTTTTAAAGAATTGCAGGATCGAGGCCTTATAGCTCAGGCCACGGATCCGGAAAAAATTCAGGAATTGCTGGAAAATGAGAGAATAAAATTCTACATTGGTTTTGACCCCACGGCAGACAGCCTCCATGTGGGTCATTTTGTACAGATAATGGTTATGGCGCATATGCAGCGTGCCGGTCATACTCCGATTGCGCTTTTCGGCGGAGGTACCGGCATGGTGGGAGACCCCTCCGGAAAAACGGATATGCGCAAAATGCTGACTGAAGAAGATATTGAGCACAATATTGTATGCTTTCAGCGGCAAATGAGCAGACTTATTGACTTTTCAGACGGCAGGGCGATTATGGTCAACAACGCCGACTGGTTAAAGCAGCTTAACTATATTGATTTTTTGAGGGAAATCGGCGTGCATTTTTCAGTTAACCGCATGCTTGCCGCCGACTGCTATAAACTCCGCCTCGAAACGGGTCTCTCCTTTTTTGAACTCAATTATATGGTTATGCGAAGCTATGATTTCTTGGTTTTGGCCCGCAAATACGGCTGTGTTATGCAGCTTGGCGGGGATGACCAATGGAGCAACATAATCGGCGGGGTGGAGCTTAACCGCAGGGCTGATGCAAGGGATGTCTACGGTATGACGTTTAAGCTTTTACAAACATCCGACGGCCGTAAAATGGGTAAAACCGAAAAGGGGGCAATCTGGCTGGATTCCGAAAAAACTTCCCCCTATGATTTTTACCAGTATTGGCGCAATGTAGACGATGCGGATGTGGTAAACTGCATGAAGATGCTCACATTTATACCCGTAAG
>DCTF01000161.1 GCA_002329225.1 Ruminococcaceae bacterium UBA1447 | reverse complement strand
GCTACTTTCTCAGGTATGTTTTTGCCTACAGCCAAGTAATCCAAAAAAAACAAAGGTCTTGCACCTGAACAGGCAACATCATTGGCACACATGGCCACACAGTCGATACCGACAGTGTCGTGTTTGTCCATCATAAAGGCAATAATTATCTTCGTGCCTACCCCGTCAGTACCTGAAACAAGTACGGGGTTTGAAATACCTTGCAAGTCGGGTGCAAACAAGCCGCCAAAGCCCCCTATATCAGAGATTACTCCCTGAGTCTTTGTGGCTGCGACATGTTTCTTTATCAACTCAACCGCCTTGTAACCGGCTGTAAGGTCAACACCTGCATCTTTATAGCTGTCACTGTAACTTTCCATTAAAACCTCCGGAATATATATACAAAATTATCTGAAATTAAAGAGCTGAAATTTTATCTTGCAAAGTCTTATCTTTTTGTGCAACGGCTTCAGCCATATCAAGCTTCATTTCCTTAAGCTTTTCATCAAGAGCAGGTTCGCTTAATGCAATAATTTGGGCCGCAAGCAAAGCGGCATTTTTAGCGCCGTTTATTGCTACTGTTGCAACCGGAACACCGGGAGGCATTTGAACGGTTGCCAGCAAAGCATCCATACCGTCAAGTTCGGAAGCTTTTACCGGGATACCGATAACCGGCAAAACCGTATTAGCGGCAAGAAAACCCGCAAGATGGGCAGCCTTACCCGCAGCGGCAATTATCACACCGAAATTGTTTTCCGCAGCATTCCTTGAAAAATCGGATGCCTGCTGTGGGGTGCGGTGTGCGGATATCACATGGGCCTCAAACGGTATCTGTAAATCTTTGAGAGTTTCAATAGCTTGAGATACAACGGGAAAATCACTGTCGCTTCCCATAATGACGGCAACTTTCTTCATATGAGCCTCCAAACATTTATGATTATTAATTTTATTATATTACTGTGAAAATATCAACTACATATACGCCTTTTAATCCATTTAAATAAAACAAATAACCAAATAACTATATATTGTATTTAAGATTTTTTGTGCTTATAAAATATAATACTATTTTATCGGCATGGCTAATAAAAATCCGACAAAAAAGGATTAACAACCTTATCTAAACAATAATTCCGCCGCCTATCACATTCTCACCGTCATAAAATACGGCTGATTGACCGGATGCCGGCGCCCTTTGAGGGCAGTCAAAAGTAACAAGCAGAGTTTTTTCATCAAACTTCCCGACGATACCGGGTTGTTCCGTTTGCCTATATCTGATTTTAATATTCGCTCTGATAGAATCATCAATTATTCCGGAATCTGTAAAGCTGTAGTTTTTCACGGTTATTCTCTTTTTATACAGTTCACTTTCTTCTACAAGGGTAACAGTATTATTGGCGGCATCTTTTCCGGCTACAAACATCGGTTGAGGAAAAGACATTCCAAGCCCCTTGCGTTGACCTGTTGTGTAACGCATGTGTCCTTTATGTTTTCCCAAGGGAGTACCGTATTTGTCTAAAAAAGCCCCCTCCTCCCCTGTTATTCCGTAACTTTCTTCAAGAAATTGGTAATAGTTTTTATTATTTATAAAACAGATATCCTGACTTTCTTTTTTTGTTTTCAACGGAAGTCCGTTAATTTCAGCTAAATTTTTGACCTCCTCTTTTGTTAGATCCCCTAACGGAAAAATAATTCTGCTCAACTGTTCCTGCGTCAATGTGTAAAGAAAATAACTTTGATCCTTTTGGGAATCAACAGCTTTTTTTAAATAATACTTTTGAGCAAGAGTGTCAAAGTACGATCTGGCATAATGGCCTGTTGCAATATGATCATATCCGTTTTCATCCGCAAATCTGAACAATTGAGCAAACTTGATATATTCATTACAGACAACACAAGGGTTTGGTGTTTCACCCCTAAGATAGCTTTCGGCAAAACTGTCCATTACCTTTTCTTTGAAAAGTTTAGTAAGATTCAGCTCATAAAAAGGGATGGCAAGGAAATCGGCAACGCTCATAGCGTCAGCACTGCCCTCTGATTTATTCTCAGCTTCAAAAAGCTTGAATCTTATCCCGGCTACGTCATAGCCTTGATTTTTCANNGGCGGAACTGTCCACGCCGCCGCTTAAGGCTATTAAAACCCGCTTAGCCATCAGTTAACCCAACCTTATCATTTCATCAATACATTTACGGGCATCTCTCAGGGTATCTTCATCAAGTAAAATCTCTTCTCCGCCCTGTCCTTTTAAGCTTTGATAAACATCCATAAGGGTGGTTATCTTCATATCAGGACAAATCAACTTTTTAGAAAGATTAATGAATTTTTTGTTCGGGAATATGTGTTGTAAATGTTCGGTTACTCCCAACTCCGTTCCGATAATAAACTCATTGTGTTCCGATTTTTTAGGAAATTCCAATATTTCGGCTGTGGAACCCGCATAATCCGCCAGAGCAACAACTTCCGGCTTACACTCCGGGTGAACCAACACAAGGGCATTCGGGTACGCAGTTTTTGCAGTTTCAACCTCCGCAGCTTCTACTGCAGCATGAATGGGGCAGTTACCGTTGAGCAACTTGATATTCTTTTCCGGATTTCTGCTCGCTACATAATGCCCGAGGTTACAGTCGGGAATGAAGAGTATATTTTTATTTTCAATCTTATTTACAATTCTAACGGCGGAAGAAGATGTTACACAGACATCACAAACCGTTTTAAGTTTAGCAGTTGTGTTTATATATGCCACTACCGTAAAGTCGGGATAATCGTCTTTCACGGCTTGTATCATCTCTTTATCCATCTGTTCCGCCATAGGGCAACCGGCATGCTCATTAGCAAGAATCACTTTCTTTTCCGGCGAAAGTATCTTAACAGTTTCAGCCATAAAGCGAACACCGCACATTAATATAGTGCTGTTCGGAGCTTCTTGTGCCCTAACGCTGAGTTGAAATGAGTCGCCTTGGTAATCGGCAACTTCCAACACCGGCTCNNCTCTTTTTTTAGACGCAGTATCTCTTTTTGTAAATCGGCAACCATTGTCTATACCGCCTTTCCCGTCTTATTGAAATTTATTGCCTGGAGGAGGAACAGGAGTTGCAGCAACCGTCACACTTGAAGGAATCACTGGGAACGGGAATACCGTTCTTCTCACAATAATCAGCTATTGCAGCCCTTACAGCCTCTTCCGCCAACACGGAACAGTGAATTTTTGCCGGAGGCAGACCGTCTAAAGCTTCAACAACCGCTTTGTTTGTAAGTGTTAATGCTTCCTCAATACTTTTGCCCTTAATCATCTCGGTAGCCATGGAGCTGGTGGCTATAGCGGAGGCACAACCGAAAGTGTTGAATTTAACGTCGGTAATAATTCCGTCATTAACCTTAATATAAACTTTCATTATATCGCCGCACTTAGCGTTGCCGACTTCGCCTATGCCGTCAGCATCTTCAATCTTACCGACATTCCGCGGATTTGCAAAATGTTCCATAACCTTTTCGCTGTATGCCATTTCAGTTTTCTCCTTTTACAATTTTCTCCCAAACCGGAGACATTTCTCTTAATCTTTCAATAATTCCGGGTAATACTTCAATAACATAGTCAACTTCTTTGTCAGTATTGTTTTCATTTAGTGAGAGCCTCAATGAGCCGTGGGCGATTTCATGGGGCAAACCAATAGCCAACAGAACATGGCTGGGATCAAGAGAGCCTGAGGTACATGCAGAACCGGAAGAAGCGGAAATACCTTTAAGATCCAATGATAATAGAAGTGCTTCCCCTTCAACTCCCTCAAAACAAAGACTAACATTGCCGGAAAGTCTTTTTTCTCTATCTCCGTTAAGACGCGAGTGAGATATTTTTGTAAGCTCATCAATTAGCCTGTTGCGCAATGCTCCGACTTTTTCGTTATTAGTTTTCATGTTCTTGCAAGAAGCATCAAGCGCTGTTGCCATGCCTACAATAGCGGCAACGTTTTCTGTACCGGCTCTTTTCTTCCTTTCCTGGCTTCCGCCGGAGATGTAAGCGGGAAGAGGTATTCCTGTTCTGATAAACAGAGCGCCAATCCCTTTAGGGCCGGAAAACTTATGCGCCGACAATGAAAGCATGTCAATGGATTGTTCGTGTACATTTATATGCTCATGGCCTACTGCCTGAACGGCATCGGTATGG
>DCTF01000006.1 GCA_002329225.1 Ruminococcaceae bacterium UBA1447 | reverse complement strand
TTCCACTCAAGGCCGTAGGTGTTGAACTTTTCATAAGGCCGGTCGGCGTAAAAATGCCCCTGCATTTCCGAACGGTGGTATTCATCGTAACTGTCCACATGGATAGTGTGATAAACGGAGTCCTTGTAAAGGAGTTTCTTTTCATATTTGGTTTCGAACACGTCAATTTCCGCCCCCGTTACGCCGCCGTCAGTCAGCCCTATGGGGTCGGTGCGGAACATGCCGTCACTGAGCAGCCAAAAGGCGGGATTCAGCCCGGGCCCCTTGGGCAGAATACAGCGGATTTCAAAATATCCGTAAAGCTGTTCAAAACCCGGCTTTGCAGGCCCGTCAGTGAAGGGGTTGGTATCCATACCGTAGGAATAATAGGCGGGTCCGTAGGGCCCTTCCGGCCCCACAGGACCGTTTTCCAGATAAGAGGCTTTAATAATCAGATTCCCGTCCCTGAAATCCACCTGACCTCTGTTCCAGTAATGGTACTCATCCCGGGGCCAGGTGCCGTCGTCACCCCAGCAATAGTGGCCGGACCAGTAGGTTTTGTCAAAACTGCCCTCATTGAACTCGTTTGCCCAGGTCAGCACAAACTTGCTCATATCCAGTTCAGGCCCGCCGGGCTTGGTGGGAGTGTCGAAGACAAGAGCGCCGAAAACCTGCACAAAGGTCAGAATAGAGGCAATGATTTTCATAAGTGATTTGTCCGCAATCAGTTTCGGCAAACCTGAAATCAGGATGCCGAGCCTTTTTAATGCATCTGATTCGCGCTTGTTCAGAATAGTGTTCATTTTTTCTCACCTCAAAACAAAGACATTCGGTTTATCCTTATCAACTACCATCTTCTGTTTTTTGTGTCGGGGCATTTTTGCCTTATAAACGCCGCCCTGAACTCCACATAACAGCCGCATTTCATACACACTCCGGCAATAAGACTGTCGCAGTTTTTACACTCATCCAGCCGTCGGAGGTAAGTTTCCTCGTCAGCCTTTTCCCCGTCGGGTAACCTTTCAATTCTCTCCCGAATGCTTTTCAGAGTATCGGCCTCCGCCGCCTCGTTAAGCAGGCACCGCTTGCATTCTTCCATTTTATTTAATTACAAACTTAACAATGCTGCAGGGCGGTACTGTTGTTTCAAAACCGTCAGCGGTGACCTTATAGCCGTCAAATATTTTTGTTTTAACCGCATTTTTGTTTTCAAAACTGTTGTGAGCGTCCATTGGCCCCGTTAGAATTTCCGCATCAATCCCTTTAACTTTAAAGTCCGCAATCTGGCATTTGATTTCGCTTGACTCGTCCAGGGAGGTGTTTACAATCGTTGCAACAATTGTGCCGTCCTCTTTAATTGATGCGCTTTCAATCAGTTTAGGCAGCGTCTCTTTTTCCGAAATATCGGGTGTGGTGATATACGAACCCAAAAGCATATTCTCCTGATGGTCTTTGTACATCTTGAAAATATAATAGGTGGGTGTCAGCAGCATATCTTCCCCGTCAGTAAGGGCAACCGCCTGAAGAACATTTACAGTCTGTGCAATATTTGCCATCTTAACCCTGTCGGAATACTTGTTAAAAACATTTAAGGTCAGACCGGCAACAACGGCGTCGCGCATTGTGTTCTGTTGGTAGAGGAAGCCGGGGTTCGTACCCTCTTCAACATCGTACCAGGTGCCCCATTCGTCAACAATCATGCCTACTCTCTTCTCCGGGTCATAGCGGTTCATAATGTCGCCGTGGCGGCGTACAAGTTCTTCAATTTTGTAAGCCTTTTCAACGGTTATGTAATACTCTTCTTCCGTGAACTCAAGGGCCTTGCCTTTTTTGCCCCAGTCGTGGGGGACGGTGTAATAGTGGAGTGAAAGCCCGTTCATGCGGCTGCACGCCTTTTTCATCATCACATCTGTCCAGTTAAAATCAAAGGCGTTTGCACCGCAGGCAATGCGGTAAATACGCTTATTACCGTCATAGTCACGGATAAATGTTTCATAATTGCGGTATTGGTCGGCATAAAATTCGGGTAGCATATGTCCGCCGCAGCCCCAGTTTTCATTCCCCACGCCAAAGTATTTTACCGTAAACGGCTCTTCACTGCCGTTTGCCCTGCGTTGTTCCGCCAAAGGTGAAACGCCGTCAAAGGTCATATATTCTACCCATTCGCTCATTTCCTGCACGGTGCCGGAGCCCACATTGCCGTTTACATAAGCGTCACAGCCGAGCTGACTGCAAAGCTCAAAAAACTCGTGAGTGCCGAAGGAGTTATCCTCAATAACGCCGCCCCAATGAGTATTAATCATTTTTTTGCGGTCTTCTTTTGCGCCGATTCCGTCTTTCCAATGGTATTCGTCGGCAAAGCAGCC
This sequence comes from Ruminococcaceae bacterium UBA1447, assembly GCA_002329225.1. Classification (GTDB taxonomy): domain Bacteria; phylum Bacillota; class Clostridia; order Oscillospirales; family Acutalibacteraceae; genus UBA1447. The sequence continues at coordinate 4,222 of DCTF01000006.1, read as the reverse complement.
GCCCGGCCAACGCAGCACGGGTATCCCCATTTCTTTAAGCGCCTCAACAACATCTTTTCGCATACCGTTTACGTTGGGGATAGGTGAATCTTCACCCACATAAAGCCCCTCATAAATACATCTGCCAAGATGTTCGCTGAAGTGCCCGTATATATCCTTGTTGATTTTGCTGATTTTCTGATTGGGATTGATAAGATACTTTTCCATTAGCTTTCTCCTCATTCTCAATTCTGTTTTTACCCCGTGGGGTTTCAGGGTATTATCAATCATATAATATCATCGGTTAAGCATTTTGCAAAGGCTGAAGTCATATATTTTTTGATTACTTTATGTTATCATGTTGTCCGTAAACAGAGGGAAGAAGTCGGCGGCGCTGAAAAAACGGTTTTCTCCGCCGTCGGCGAAAATAATAAATGTATACGGGGCGTAAAAAAATGACAACAAAAGACTGTTTAAAGCTCATTGACGAAGTCAACGCAAAAGGCAAGTACAAGCCCGATTGGGCGTCCCTCGCTCATCATAAAGTGCCCTCCTGGTATATGCACGACAAATTGGGTGTGTTTATCCATTGGGGTATCTACTCAGTACCCGCATACGGCAACGAATGGTATGCAAGGAGCATGTATGACCCGAATTGCCGGGAGTTTGAACACCACAGAAAAACTTACGGCGAACATAAAGCTTTCGGCTACAAAGATTTTATCCCCATGTTCAGGGCGGAAAAGTTTAATCCCGAAGAGTGGGTTTCGCTCTTTAAAAAAGCGGGGATTAAATATGTTATGCCCGTTGCCGAACATCATGACGGCTTTGCAATGTACGAAACGGAGTTTAACCGTTGGAACGCAAAAAACATGGGTCCCTGCCGTGACGTTGTCGGCGAACTTAAAGCGGAATGTGAAAAACAGGGCCTTACTTTTTGCGCATCAACCCACCGTGCGGAACATTACTTTTTTATGAACATGGGCAGAACCTTTGACAGCGATGTCAGTGACGAAAACTGCCGTGATTTTTACGGCCCCGCCGTTTATTGCGAAGAATTTCATTCCGGCAATCTGCACATCACCACCGCCGACACCTATGCCGTAGGTGCAAGCGAAGAATGGCTTGAAGATTGGCTTNNTACCGGCCCTCCGTCCTTTATTTTGACTGGTGGATTCATAATCACTCATTCAAACCCTACCTCAAAAAACTTGCGGCCTATTACTACAACCGTGCCGACGAGTGGGGCAAAGAGGTTACAATCAATTATAAGCACGAAGCCTTTCCTCCCACGGTTGCAACCTTTGATGTTGAGCGCGGAGCCTTAACCGGAATCTCCCCCGTATATTGGCAAACGGATACCGCCATCGGCAAATCCTCCTGGGGTTACAGGGCGGATAACGAATACAAATCCGCCCGTCAGGTTATCTGCGACCTTGTTGATATCGTCTCCAAAAACGGCAATTTGCTTATCAACATCGGCCCAAAAGCCGACGGTACAATCACGGACGAAGAAACGGAAGTTCTGCTCACAATGGGGGAGTGGCTGACCGTCAACGGCGAAGGCATTTACGGCACAACATTCTGGAAGCGGTTCGGCGAAGGCGAAGTCAATGCGGAAGAGGGCTTTTTCAAAGACGGTGACGAAAAGCAATTTACAAACAAAGATTTTCGCTTCACATACAAAAACGGTTTTCTTTACGCCTTCCAGATGCGCCCCTCCAACACGGTAGAAATTAAAACCTTAAAAAAGCATACCGCCCACGATTACCTTATTGAAAGCATTGAACTCTTGGGCAGTAACGAAAAAGTTGAATATTCAAGAACCGATGAAGCTCTTAAAATTAAGTTGAAAGGCGAACTTAAAAACGACTTGCCTATCTGCTTTAAAATTGCAATAGGGTAGCGTGTGTTTTCTTAAAGTAAATAAGGGAGATTTAAAACCGGGGATGCAAACAAAAATGCATCCCCGGTCAGTTTAACTATTCTTTACTTTCACTGCCGCAAGCGGAACTTAAGTTTTGTCCGTTCCCGCATTGCTTTGCATAGGGGCAGCCTATGCAAGGCTCATTGTGCTTTTTATTGCGCAATATTAAATATAGGACAATACCCCCGACAAGGGCAAGCAAAATCAATACAACTAAAATATTTTCCATAATACCAAATCCTTGTTTTTAACCTTTTGTGCCGGACAAAGCGTACTCCGCTTTAAGTTTTTTGTTTGTGTTAATAATAAGGCCAATCACAACGGCAGTTATAGCGGCAACAATAACAAGGCCCCCAATCGCAGCGCCGACATTAAGTGCAGCGCCTGTAATAATTGTGCCTATGGTGTAAACAAAGTATGCCACGGTGTAACCTACAGCGAGCTGGAGCCCGATGCCGCCCCATAGCGGAGGTGGAAACCGTGTTGACAACCGGGCAGCCGAGTCTGGCGGACAAAGCCTCAATATCAATCTTTGTGCCCTTCTTTTCGTTAATATCGCTCTTGTTCAAAGCGACAACAAGCGGAATACCGAGTTCCAAAAGCTGAGTGGTGAAGAAAAGACTGCGGCTGAGGTTTGTGGCGTCTACAATGTTGATGATAACATCGGGTTCTTCTTTCCTTACATAAGAGCTGGTGATACTTTCCTCGCCGGTGAAAGGGGACATGGAGTATGCGCCGGGCAAGTCAACGGCTATAATCTGCTGCTCTCCGCCCGCATACATTTTTTTGATAGGGTGTTCCTTTTTTTCTAAAGTAACACCTGCCCAGTTGCCTACCTTTTCATTACGTCCGGTCAAGGCATTGTACATTGTGGTCTTGCCTGAGTTCGGGTTGCCTGTTAAAGCAATTCTCATGGGTCATCCTCCTTTTATTATAAATAATTTAATCATTAGCAACTAATGTGGTTTTTAGAGTTAGCTGTTGCTAACTCAACGGCTGAAAAAAAGACCGATGCCCGGTCCTTTAGCCGATTAAATATGAATGGCTTCGGCCAAATGGTTATCAATGTTGTAACGGCCGTCTTTTATAGCAACGGTATATCCGCCCTTTCGGCGGGCAACGACCGTAATCGCCTCGCCGTCATAGCAGCCGAGAGAAAACAGAAAGCCGTTCAATTCATCGTCATCCGTGTTAATCTTACGGATAATATACTCTTTACCTTCAACAGCATTTTTTAAATTCATAGTGCCTCCTCGTACTCAGCGCAGCAACAGTATTCAATGAAAAGTGCCTGTGTAAATATATAGTCCCGAAAGAGCAGTTAGCAACTGCTAACTGAAAGGATTATAACCCGACTTTTCACCTTTGTCAACATTTTTTTAAAATCTTGTTTCGGTTTGATTGCTTTTGGATGTTCAAATTGAAAGGGGAGTACACGGACACTTTTCTAAAGCGAGTGTTTACTTGCCGTTAACTCCAAGTCCCGTAAACTTAATCATTCACATTGATTCCGTTGATTTTCTTCATTTTTTGTGGTAATCTAAATGCGAAGAATATCCCTCCACCCCTGCTTTTTAAGGAGTTAATTATGGCATTAAAATCTTCCGGAGAAATGTATCTCGAAACGATTTATGTACTCAGTAAATCAAAGAACGCAGTACGTTCCGTTGATGTTGCCGAGTATATGAACTTCTCTAAACCCAGCGTCAGCCGGGGTGTCGGGATACTCAAAAAAATGAACTACATCACCGTCGATAAAGACGGTTACATCACCCTTACTAAAGAGGGTCTTTCCCTTGCGAAAAAAATCTATGAACGCCACACGCTGCTGAGCGAACTGCTTATGGCCCTCGGCGTGGATGAAGCGACCGCAGTGGAAGACGCCTGCAAAATCGAGCATGTCATCAGCGACAAATCCTTTAAAATGTTAAAGAAAAAGCACGAGCAAATCATACCTGGCCTTGATAAAAATTAGATAGATAAAATGTAAAACACGGCAGGAAGGAGCAATCCCCCCTGCCGCTTTTTATAAATCTACTTACTCTTTTTTCAGATGCATGTATAATAGGGTAAAGGCTTTTGACCGTAGAAACATAAATTGCGGGAGGCATTATAATGGCGGAGATTATTAAAACTTACACCCTCGGTGATATGTCGGCAGTCTATCTTTTAAATCCGGAGAATCACAATCCCGAACTTGTACTTCTGCCTGAGGGCACGGAATATCGTGACAGAAAAAGAGATAAGCCGTACCCGGATTCCCTCGTTCAGGTAAAGATTGCCGGGGATGTATATCCCGGCGGCTATGCCGGCGGC
>DCTF01000070.1 GCA_002329225.1 Ruminococcaceae bacterium UBA1447 | reverse complement strand
AAAGCGGCTGAAAACTTCAAAGACGAGTTCGTCAGCGTGGAACATCTGTATTTGGCCATGCTGGAAGAAAAGGGTTCTCCCTCCCGAAAGATCTTTGAAAAATACGGTATAAACAGGGACAGTTTTCTTCAGGCGCTGACCAAGGTAAGGGGAAATCAACGCATTACCAGCCAGACGCCGGAAGACAGTTACGACGCTTTGAATAAATACGGCAGAGATCTGGTGGAGCTTGCAAAAGAGGGCAAACTTGACCCGGTCATCGGCAGGGACAGTGAAATCAGGCATACTATTCAGATTCTCTCCCGGCGCACAAAAAACAACCCCGTGCTCATAGGGGAGCCGGGCGTAGGCAAAACCGCAGTTGTGGAAGGTCTTGCTCAACGCATTCTTCACGGAGATGTGCCGGAAGGACTGAAAGACAAGACCGTCTATGCCCTGGATATGGGGGCTTTAATAGCCGGGGCAAAATACCGCGGCGAGTTTGAAGAAAGGCTGAAAGCGGTTCTGAATGAAATTGAAAAGTCCGACGGCAGAATAATTCTGTTTATTGACGAGATTCACACAATAGTGGGCGCCGGTAAGGCGGAAGGTTCCATGGATGCCGGTAACCTTTTAAAACCGAAACTTGCAAGGGGAGAACTGCATTGCATAGGCGCCACCACTCTGGATGAATACCGCAAAACAATCGAAAAAGATGCCGCTTTGGAAAGGCGCTTTCAGAAAATCCTTATTGAACAGCCCGATGTGGAGGACACCATCTCCATTTTGAGAGGGCTTAAAGAGAAGTTTGAGATTCACCACGGAGTCAGAATTACCGACGGCGCTCTCATAGCCTGCGCCACACTATCCGACAGATATATAAGCGACCGCTTTTTGCCGGACAAGGCCATTGACCTTATGGACGAAGCCGCCTCAAAAATTCGTATGGAAATTGACTCCATGCCTGCGGAACTTGATGAAACTTCCCGTAAGATTATGCAGCTGGAAATAGAAAAACAGGCCCTCGGTAAAGAGAGCGACTCAGCCTCAAAACTGCGTCTTGAGGCCATTGAGGAAGAACTTTCCCAACTGCGGGAAAAGGATATGCAAATGCGGGCACAGTGGGAAAGTGAAAAAAAGGCCATTATCAAACTTAAAGCCACAAAGCAGGAGATTACGGATGTCAAGCTCCGGATTGAGGAAGCCGAGCGTGGATATGAGCTGGAAAAACTTGCCCAGCTGAAATACGGCACCTTACCCGCCCTTGAGGCAAGACTGGAGCGGGAAAAGGAGTCTCTGGAAAGCTCCAAAGAAGACAGCCTTCTTAAAGAAGAGGTGACGGAAGACGAGGTGGCCGAAATTGTGTCCAAATGGACGGGTATTCCGGTCAGCCGCCTTGTGGAGGCGGAAAAAGAAAAACTGCTCAGGCTGAAAGAGGTACTCCATAAGCGGGTAGTCGGTCAGGAAGATGCGGTTACAGCCGTTTCCGAGGCGGTTTTAAGGGCGAGAGCGGGGCTTAAAGATATCGGCAAACCCATAGGTTCTTTCATTTTCTTAGGTCCCACCGGCGTAGGTAAAACGGAACTTGCAAAAGCCTTGTCGGAAGCGCTGTTTGACAGCGAAAAAAACATGATTCGCATTGATATGTCCGAGTATATGGAAAAACATGCGGTTTCCCGCCTTGTGGGAGCGCCTCCGGGTTACGTGGGTTATGATGAAGGCGGCCAACTTACCGAAGCCGTGCGCCGCAGACCGTACAGCGTGATCCTTTTTGACGAGATTGAAAAGGCTCATCCGGATGTGTTNNACGGTGGATTTTAAAAACACCATCGTAATCATGACCTCCAACATAGGCAGTACCTATTTGATTGAAAATATCTCCCCCGACGGCATTATCCCGGAAGAGGTCAAGGAAAGGGTGGAAGAAGAGGTAAAAAGGCACTTTCGCCCGGAATTTATAAACCGTGTGGACGATATCATAGTTTTTTCCCCCTTGACCTTGGAACAAATCAAAAAGATAATCGATATATCTTTGGAAGGTATAAGGGAAAAACTTGCTCAGAGAAATATTACCCTGAACCTGACGCCGGAAACAAAAGAAAAAATCGCCCGGGAAGCTTACTCGCCTTTGTACGGAGCAAGGCCGGTTAAAAGATATCTGCAAAAGCATATCGAAACCGAACTTGCCCTGAAGATAGTAAAAGGAGAAGTCGCCGACGGTGAAACGGTGACCCTGTAAAAGGAGTGAAATAAATGGAAATCAGAAAGATTTTGCCGGAAGAACATATGGAGATTTTAAAACTCCGGTCCGCATCCTATAACTCGAAAAAAGACTTCAGCGACCCGGAAAAGGTTAAAGAAGATTATGAAGCGGTTCGTGCGCTTTTTGATGATACGGGCAGGGCTTGCACTACCGCCCGTATTGAACCGTTCAATGTTCGTTTTAACGGANNGCCCCGCGAGCGCAACAAGGGCTATGTGCGCAAAATGTTTAACTTCTGTTTTGAAGAGATGAGAGAAAACGGTCAGATTTGGTCCTGCCTTTTTCCGTTTTCGCATACCTACTACCGTATGTTCGGCTATGAGTGCTGTTATGACAGACAGTGTGTGAGTATGCCTCTTGATGCCTTTGCGGATTTGAGGGCGCCGGGATATGCCGAACAGCTTGTATACGATGAAAACATTGCCGATGTGAAAGAAGTTTACAATCACTATATTGCCGACAAAAACTTTGCGGTGGTTCGTGATGAAAGTCAATGGAAAGAGATGTTCGATTGCGACCCCTATACCGAACTGATAAGCACATATATTTGGTACACACCAGAGGGCGAGGCGGTGAGCTATATTTCCTACGACTCTTCCTCAACACTGCAACATGAGATGGCGGTGCGGGAACTCGCTTTTAAAAACTATGACGGCCTGAGAGGATTATTGGGATTTCTCAGCCGCTTCCACCCCGTTTTTAAGGCTTTAAAGGGCAGTCTGCCTTCGGATATTGATTTTACAATCCTTGTATCGGAACCCCTGCTTGTGCAAAGGGAACGGAATACTTTCGGTATGAACAGGGTTGTGGATGCCGAAAAGGTTTTAGCTCTGATTAAGCCTTCCTCTCAAAACGGCAGGGTTACAATACAAATAAATGACGGAAGTATACCTTGGAACAATGATTGCTTCACCCTGAGTTTTGAAGACGGAACAGTCAATGTTACCCGGGGCGGTGCGGAAGCGGATTTGATTTGCGATGCCAATGTTCTGGCGCGTTTTGCCTCCGGCCACACATCGCTCGAAAAGGAAGCGCTGTTTAACACCGTTCAAATAAACTCAAACAGGGAACTGTTGTATTCCATCTTCCCGAAAAAAGAGATATTTTTTACTGAAGCCTACTGACAACAATTCCCGCTTCTTTGTCAAAAATGCCCGGAGGTTGTAATTTTACAAATGACGGATTATTCAGGTTATCTTATCTGTTCGGATATTGACGGTACGCTGGTAAACTCGGCAGGTGAAATCTCCGCAAAAAATCTTAAAGCAATCAGAAGTTTTGTTGACGGCGGCGGATTGTTTACTCTCGCCACGGGCAGGATGCCCGAGCATGCACGGACATTTCCCTTTTTGCCCAATGCTCCGTTAATTGCCGTAAACGGCACGGTTATTTATGATATTCACAAGCGAAGAATCCTCAGGGAGTACCCTTTGGATTCTTTTTACAAAGACGTGTTTTCCTATATAGACAAAAAACACATATCAGGCATAGAAAACTTTGAGGTGTATACCCCTTCGGGTTGGGTCTTGGAAGAGGAACGCGGCGTTGCGGAATTTTACGATGTCTACGAGAAAGAAAAGGTATATAAATATCTTTTTCGATTTTCCTGCGCTTCTGAAGCCTTTGAGGCAAGAATAGATCTGGAAGAAAAGTTCGGGCATCGTTTTTTGTTTGACCGCAGCTGGCCTTTCGGCTTGGAAATGCACAGCCCGGAAAGCGGAAAAGGCAACTGCGCACGGGTATTAAAAGAAGAATTCTGCCCCGATGTGCATACTGTTATCGCAATCGGGGATTATGAAAATGATATTAGCCTGTTCAAAGCCGCCGATCTCAGCTATGCAACGGACAATGCCCCGGAACATGTAAAAGCCGAGGCGGATAAAATTGCCCCCTCCAATAATGAAGATGCCGTTTGGTATGTTATAAACTCCATAAATTCTTAACAAAACATTAAAAAAGTTGATTGCTTTCTTATTCGCTTGACAGCAATCCCTGATAGATAATAGAATACGAATTGGAAAAAACGGGCAGGCTGATTCGGTTGCAGGCCCGTAAAAATAAAAAGAGAGGTTTAATCAATGGCAAGAAGAGATTATTTGGGCGAACCCGCAAAGTTGAAAGAAACTTTGCAGCGTTTGGCAATCAGGCAGAAAAGGGAAGACAATCCGGAACTTGTAAAGACATTGGAAAGTTTACCCGCAACTGCTCTTAACGAGCAGCAGAAAAAGCGTTTGCCGGATTTTTTAACGCCGGAGATGATTACCTGCGTCTTTGAGGACGAAAAAAATGTTTTATGGCTGGGCACAAACGAAGGGCTCTGGCGTGTAAATGAGGCTGAAGAGGAACCTCTTGACAGAGTGCAGTGTTTTCGTGCCATGGCTTACCTCACGGACAACGAGGTTCTGACCGTGGACGGGGATTCGGACAACGGAGTTTATGTTCTTACAAAAACAGGTGTATCCCATATTGCGATGAAGGCCATGTCCGTTAAAGAAAAAGCGATTTTCCTGTCGGATGTAAATATGAAGTATGTGCAGCGCAGAGGCATGCTCAGCGGCGCCAGATGGGATAAAGATAATAACCGTTGGATTGGCCGCGAGTCGGATAATGACGGTTTATGGACTTCCCTTGTAGCCATGGGCGATATCTGCCGTTACGGAGTGCTTAAAGAGGATCCCGCAGCGACAAAAGAAGAGGTTGCCAGAGCAAAAGAGGTGGCAACCCGCTGGGTGGAGGCGGTTTTGCTTTTGGCCTGTATCCCCGGCTGGAAAGGGAAGGTGCCCTCCTTTTTGCGCTACAATATACCCGGCACCAACAGAGCCAGTGAAGAGTTTTTGTTGGAGGGCAGGGAGTTTTTAATCGACATCCCCGATGAAGGCCCGGTGGATTATAAAGTGGCGAATTTAGGGCCGGTTAACCCCGAGGATTGGGCGGTTGAAGGTATGCCCGAAATAGTATTTCGTAATGTGGAAGGCTACATAGCCCGTTCCTACCATGTCAATGACCCGGTAAACGACCCCATTCCGCATCATGACGGGGTGTTCTTCCGTAAAAAGTTCACTCCCGACGGCAAGTTGATATCAATTCGCATTCCCTCCACATCGGATAAAGGCGATGATGTACCCCCGCTGCTTACCGTGGACAGTTCAATGGAGATACCCGAAAGGCTCAGAAAACTCTATACCGATGAGATAAACCCCGCCACCGGTAAAAATTGGGGCGATGACGATATTACCTACAAATGCGACACCTCCAACGACGAACTGGTAGGTCACTATGCCGTTTGGCACTTGGCATATGATATTCTCGGCCCGGACGATCCGGAACTTGCGGAAATTATCCGTACAATAGTGCGCCGCCACGCAATCCATTTTACCGAAAACGGCTATTGCCATACCGATGCCGGCGGACAGCCTACATCCTGGGCGCGCATGAGCCGGGAATACTATATGAATCGGGACAGCAACGGTTTCCCCGATGCGCCGCTGGGTCTTTCAGTACTTTTACAGCTTTATAAGGTGGCTCACCATATCACCGGTGAGGAAAGATGGAACGAGGAATACCGTAAACTTGCCCTTGAAGAACCCTACCGTTATGCGGATATTCTCAGGGAGCATTTCGGGCGCTATCGTATTATCGTTCGTGAACTGGTGGATGATGAGAATAATGAGGAAGAGGTTTTCGATCGGATAGTCAAATTTATGAACTATTCGGATGTGCGCATGGCTGCCGTTGCTTACTATACGCTCACTCAATTGGAAACGGATCCGGTTCTGATAGAAAAGTACAGGCAGGGTGCGGATTCCTGGTGGGAGCTGGAAAAATATGCCAGAGATGTGGAATGGTCCCTGATTTATCAGGTCGTAAACAACGAAGAAGAACAGCTTGACGCATTCGGCCGCAGTTGTGCCGACATGCTTAAGTGGCAGCTTACCCGTTACCCCGTAAACTCCCGTGAGTTTTATATTGACAACTCCACTCGCCCGGATGTGGTGGAAGATGAGGGAATGTTGTTTTATAAAGACGGCAAAACCCCCTATGCCGTGGCTATGGACGAAAGGGGCGGTACCGGTTCGAACTTTTTCCATGCAAAACAGGGGCATATGCACAGACATCTGTGCGAATCTTATAACCTTATTTTTCCCTATTGGATAGGACGCTATAACAAGGTAATAGCAGAAGAGGGTAAAGACAGCGGTATTCCCTTTGAAGAACTGTTCAAAGTGCTCGATCAGAAATAAGTCGAAGAAATAACTTCTGAAAGGAGAAGTCATCGTGATTAATGTAACTGTTTGGAAAGAAAGCACTCACAAAGGCAAGGCGTATCCGGAGGGAATGAATGCGGCGATAAAAAGTATTTTTGACGGCAAAGAGGGATACTCCGTCAAAACCGCATTGCTGAAAGACGCTAAGCAGGGTTTGCCGGACGAAGTGCTCAACAACACCGATGTTCTTTTGTGGTGGGGTCACTGCTTCCACGGTATGGTGAAAGACGAACTGGTAGAAAGAATTTTCAAACGGGTAGATCAGGACGGTATGGGCGCAATCGTGCTTCATTCCGGCCACGAGTCAAAGGTCTTTAAAAGGCTTATGGGTACCCATTGCTCCCTGAGTTGGAGGGAAGAGGAAAATGAAGCGGAAAGAATTTGGACCACGGATCCGTATCACCCCATAGCAGAGGGTGTTCCTCAGGGTTTCCGTTTGGACCGTGAAGAAATGTACGGTGAATATTTTGATATTCCCAAGCCGGATTCCGTGGTTTTCACCGGCTGGTTTTCCGGCGGCGAGGTTTTCAGAAGCGGCTGTACTTTCACAAGGGGTGAAGGCAGGGTTTTCTATTTTCAGCCGGGGCACGAAACCTTCCCCATTTATTATGACGAAAACATCCGCAGAATAATTGAAAATGCCGTAGTTTGGGCAGCCAAAAAAGACAGCGGAAAAACCGATTTTATATCCGAAGGCAAAAGCATTCACATAAAAACACCCCCGGAGGTAATCCATCCGGCGGAGAAGAAAAAGTGGCTTTGGTAACAGCAGATTATTAATGAAGATGAACGGATTGCCCTGTCCGTTCAGTCCGCCGTTTCGGCCGCTTTGGCGTCAAGATTACGGTTCCTGAAATACAGCCCCAAATCGGCCGAAACGGTTACAAAATTTATCACATAAAAAACAAGCACATAGGTAACATTTTGACTCAGGAGTTTAGCGGCAATTCCGCAGGCATAGCCGAATAACACAAAACCCATAAACACGGGGCTTTTGCCCTTGGCTGTACGGGATTTAAGCGACTTAACAATTGAAACGGGCCAGGAGATACCGAAACTGACTATCATAAGCGTTTCTAAAAGCTCGCTCAAAATTATTTCCTCCTCGTTTGACAGTTATTTTAGAATGTTGAACGATGCGGATATTGTAGGGAGCCTGTTGCCGGCTGTCAAGTTGTTGCCTCCGTATTGTTACGGAAACGGTCTGTGGCTGTTCAGATTCGCTTTTTGTTATTTTAATAAACCGAACATTTTTTTGAAAGGGGGCCTTTGCCCTTACGGCAAGGGGAACGTAATGGAAAAACAAAAGGGATTTTTAAGTCGGGTTGTTGAAAACAGGTACTTCTGCATGTTCTGGCTTTTTCTTGCCGTAGGTTTTATTACCTGGTTCGGCGCACTTAAAGTTGAATATCTGGGCGTCTCTTACCCCCGGTTTGAAAAAACGGCGAGTGTAATTGCGATGGTTCACCCGAAGCTTTATTATCTCTGGGTGATTTTTATGATTGCAGCCCTCTGGCTCAATATAAATTATATGTACCGCAGATATGATTATAACGGCAAGGTCGGCAAAGTTTCTATGTATCTGAGCTTTATATGCATTATCGTTACAAAAATTGTTCCTCATGAGGATGAATTTAATTGGCGCATGGTGGTTCATTGGAGCGCTGCCCTGCTTTTCGGCACTTTCGGTGCGGCGGCGGTGATAGTCTTCCTCTTCAGTCGGGCTAAAGAAAATAAGCGTATGCTTGTTACAATGCTTCTATTCATCGCCCTT